>DAOOQY010000046.1:0-12627 GCA_035389025.1 Verrucomicrobiota bacterium | reverse complement strand
GGAACCGCCGGAGGCCTTGCTCCGCTGGGCCCTCGAACTGCGCGCCGACTGGGAGGCGAAAGAAGCGGCGAAGAAGGAAAAGGCCGCCGCGGCCGCCCTGCAGTCCACCACTCCACCCAAGAAAGACAAGGTCCAGTCCGGCCTGGCCAAAGGCGCAATCCGGGCGGCCCGGGAGGGATGGCCTGTTTTCTCGGTCTCCTCGGACGTTCAGGGATCGACGGGCATGAGTCTCTTTCAGAAGACATTTCCCGACCGTTTCGTCGATGTCGGGGTCGCCGAGGCGAACATGATCAGCGTCGCGGCCGGCCTGTCCAAGTCGGGGTTCATTCCCATTGTCGACACGTTCGCCCAGTTCGGAGTCACGAAGGGCAATCTGCCGTTGACGATGGCGGCCCTCTCCCAGGCTCCTGTGATCGCGGTCTTCTCGCACGCCGGGCTGCAGGACGCGGCGGATGGGGCTTCGCACCAGGCCACCACATATCTGGCCGCCACCAGCGCCATTCCGCACACGGTGGTGATCGCCGCGTCGTGCGCGGATGAAGCCGAGGCATTCATGGCCCAGGCCATCCAGAGGATCGGCGAGGCCCGAAGGCGGGGCGGCGACGGCGAATCGGTGATCTTCTTCATAGGACGCGAGAGCTGCCCGACGTCGTGGATCGGGGGGGCGCGATTCGAGTGGGGGCGGGCGCAGGTGCTGCGGGAGGGCGGGGATGTGGTGTTGATCGGATGCGGGGCGCTGGTGGGCAAGGCCATCGAGGCCGGGCGGCAACTGGCTTCCGAAGGGGTCCGGGCGGCCGTGATCAACAACCCGTTCATCAACCGGGTCGACCTCGACACGATCGGCGGGGCGGTGAGCGCCTGCCACGGGTGCGTGGTGACCATCGAGGATCACCAGCTCCTGGGCGGGATGGGCGCGCAGGTTGCCCATGCTCTGGCCAACGCGCAGGTTGCCCATCGGATGATTTCGCTGGGGATTCGGGGCGAGTTTGGCCAGTCCGCCTACCTGGCGGATCAGCTCTACGAGAAGCACGGCCTGAGCGCCAATGCCATGGTCCGCGCGGCAAAGGAGTTGATTGGAGGCTGAGACCGGAGCCGGCCTCGGCCGGGCGAACCGCGGGTGGGGCGGCTTTTCGGCGCGGCGGGGCCGGGGGCGGAAAATCATGGGAGGTCGCAACTTTTGCCGGTTTCGGTTGTATAGCCTTTGGTCATCGGCGATCCGATGTGTCTCATGGCATTAGCATCCATCAAGACTGTCCTGGCCCAGGCCGCGCTCGTCACACCCGAGCAATGCGAGCAATGGCACAAGACGTGGCGCGCGCAGGTCGAGAGCGGCGGGCAGGATTCGCTGCTTGCGGTCTTCCAGCGCGAGAGCGGTTTGTCGGAGGAGGCGTTTCTCCGGGCGTTGGCGGGCGCGCTGGGGCACACGTATGTCGAGCGGGTGACGATTCCGGAGGATGTGCCGCGCGAGGAGCGCAAGCTGATTCTCTCGAAGATTTCGACGAAGGTGGCGTTCCAGTTCACCGTGATGCCGATGCGCCTGATCGAGGATCGGCTGCAGGTGGCGGTGGCCAATCCGTTCGATCCGGCCATGGTCAATGCGGTTCAGTTCGAGGCGCAATCGCCCCTCGAATTCGCGCTGGCGTCGAAGGCGGAGATCGAGAAGGCGCTCAAGAAGTATTACGGGGTCGGGGCCGCGACGCTGGACGAGATGTCGGAAGAGGAGCCGATGGAGCTCGAGATCGCGAGCGACCGGGAGATCACGGAGGGCGATCAGGAGGCGAGCGTCATCAAGTTTGTCAACCAGGTCATCTGGGAGGCGTACAAGGACCGGTCGACGGACATTCACCTCGAACCGATGGAGGATGAGCTGCGAATCCGCTACCGGATCGACGGCATCCTGCACCAGACGCCGATGCCGCCCCAGTTGAAGCGGTTCCAGTCGGCCATCATCTCGCGCATCAAGGTGATGTCGGGAATGAACATCGCCGAGAAACGCCTCCCGCAGGACGGACGCATCAACGTCCGGATCAAAGGCGAGGAAATCGACATTCGGGTGTCGACCGTGCCGACGGTGTATGGCGAGAGCGTTTCGCTGCGTTTGCTGACGCGCGGCAAGATTTTTCTGACGCTCGACAAGCTCGGCTTTCTCCCCGAGGAGGAGGAGGCCATCCGCGAGATCATCGTCAAGCCCCACGGCATTTTCCTGGTCACCGGCCCGACCGGGTCGGGCAAGTCGACCTCGCTCTACGCCTTTCTCAGCACGATCAACTCGACCCAGAAACGCATCATCACCATCGAGGAGCCGGTCGAGTACGAGTTGCGCGGCATCAATCAGATCGCCGTCCGTCCGGACATCGGCCTCACGTTTGCCATGGGGCTGCGCCACATCCTGCGCCAGGACCCCAACGTGGTCATGGTCGGGGAAATCCGGGACCTCGAGACGGCGGAGATTGCCATTCGCGCGGCGCTGACGGGCCACCTGGTGTTCAGCACGCTCCACACCAACGACGCGCCCAGCGCGTTCACCCGCCTGATCGACATGGGGATCGAGCCGTTCCTCGTGGCGTCCTCGGTCGAGGCCGTCATGGCCCAGCGGCTCGTCCGCACGATCTGCCCGTTCTGCAAGACCGAACAGCCGGTCGAGCCCGACTACTTGCATCGGATCGCGTTTCCGCCGGAGCATATCGGGACGACCCGTTTTCTCCGCGGGGCCGGGTGCGAGGAGTGCCGGCAGCTTGGCTACCAGGGGCGCACCGGCATCTACGAGCTTCTGATTCTCAACGAGGCGCTGCGCCCGCTCATCCTCAACCGCGCCGCATCGTCCACGATCGCCCAGCGGGCCATGGAGAACGGCATGCGCACGTTGAGGGTCGACGGCTGGCGCAAGGTGCGCAACGGCGTGACGACGATCGAGGAAGTCCTGCGCGTCACCCAAACCGAAGAGCACCTGGCCGCGCTCGTCGAGGACCAGAAAGGCTAGAAAGGCAATTGAAAACCGGGCGCTGGAACAACTGCAACGTCCTCGATGCCCGCCAGGAGCGCCGCCAACTCTGGCATTTCGGCCGCGACGGCAGCGGCGCCCGGCTGCTCTCCGATCGCGTTGTGCTGTCGACCGATCCGCTGCCGGCCCGGCACGTGGCGCGCACGTTGAGCGATGTCTGGCAGCCGAAGCTCAATGTGGCCTGGCTCCCCGCCGGCCAGGTCTTCCTGCGCGTGGTCCACCTGCCTGCCAGCGATCCCAAGGAACTCGACGGGATGGTCGAACTCCAGATCGAAAGGCTCTCCCCGCTCCCCATCACTCAGGTCGTCTGGACATTCGAGGTCCTGTCCGCCCCCGCCTCCCCGACCCAGACAGTCGTGGTCATCATCGCCACGCGCAACGTTGTCGAGGATGTCCTCGGGCGGCTCGAGGGCGCCGGCTTTCTCGCCGACCGCCTCGAGTTGCCGCAACTGCGCGAACTGCTCGCCATTCAGCCCAGCGGCGACGGCGTCTGGCTGCTCCCCCGCGAGGAAGGCGGCCGCTCGGTTTGCCTGGCCGCCTGGAGGTTCGGAGGCCAGTGGCAAAACCTGAGCCTGCTCCAACTCTCCGGCGATGAGCAGACCGGACAACACATGGTCGACCTGCTCAGGCAAATCGCCTGGGCGGGCGAGATGGAGGGTTGGCTGACTCCGAATCCGGCGTGGCACCTCGTTGCCGAGGAGGGCCTGGCCGCCCGGCTCGAACCCGCCCTGCGCACGGCCGTCGGAGACGCGCTCACGGTCGCTCCGCCCCTGGCCCCGCCCCGGCTCGCCGCGCTCTCGGCGACGGCGGCGGGCGCGGGCAACCTGGTTCCGGCGGAGTTCCTGTCCCGCTACAGGCAGCAGTTCATCGATCGGCTCTGGATGCGCGCGTTGGGGGGGCTGGGCCTGGCCTATCTGTTTGCGATCCTCGGCTATTTCGCCGCGCTTCAGTGGGTGCAGTATCAAAAGGACGCCCTGGACCAACAGATCGTCTTCAGCACAAGCGCCTACACCAACGCCCTCGAACTCCGTGCCAAAGTCCAGATTCTCCAGGAACAGGTCAGCCTCAAGTTCGCCGCGCTCGATTGCTGGAAGGCCGCGTGCGACAGCCTCCCGCAGGAACTGAACCTGACCCAGCTCACCTTCCAGCGCGGCAAAAAGCTCGGCCTGTTCGGCACGGTCCCCTCCGAACAACAGGGACTGGTGACCACTTACAACCAGGCTCTGGCGGCCGCCACGGTCAATGGTCAGCCTCTTTTCAGCCAAGTCTCAACCCGGAACATCCAGGGATCGGCGGCCGGCCCGCCCGGCTCGACCGCGCGCCCGATGAACTGGAGCATCGAGTGCGAGATTCGCCGCAGCGATCTCTAATCCCATGACGAGCGTCTTCGACAAACTGGGCCTCCGCCCGCAGGAACAGCGGTTCGTGGTGCTGACCGTCACGATCATCGTGATCGTCGTCAGCGTGTTGTTCATCTTTCCGCGTTTCAAGGATTGGGGCCGGCTTCAGGGCGCCAAGGCCGCCGCACGCGCCACGCTGCAAACCAATCAGAAGGAGATCGCCCGCGTGCCCGAGTACCGGTCCCAGTTGCAGAAGCTCGAACTGGCCGGCTCGGCGGTGCTCAAGGCCGAGCAGGCCCTCGATCTGACCCGGACCGTGCAGAACAAGGCCCAGGAAATGGGCGTCGCCATCACGGGCATCCGACCCGCGGCCCAGGCCGGCGCCGGAAGCACCAACCAGTTCTTTGACGAGCAGCTTGTCTCCGTGGACGTCTCGTGCCTGGACCAGGAACTCGTCAACTTCCTCGTCGGCCTCGGCTCCGGCGATTCCATGATCCGCGTCCGGGACATGGACCTGCGACCGGACCCGCCCCACTACCGGCTTCTGGGCAAGATCACGCTCGTCGCCAGCTACCAGAAGACCGCCAAGGCGGCCTCGCCCGCCGCCACACCCAGATCGGGGGCGACGCGCCTGGCTCCCGGACCGGCGGCCAACCCGCCCTCCACCCCGAAAGGCTCCACGTGAAAGTCCCGTTTTTCCGCCTCATTGCCTGCTGCGCCCTGATCGGAAGCGCACTCGATGCCCGCGCCCAGACGCCATCCCCCGCGGAAACCAACAGCCCCGCGGCGACCCCCGCGCCCACGCTGCCCTCGACACCGCCTCCCCGACGGGACAGGCCCAGGGCAGTCCCGCTCCCGCCGACTCCCGCGCCCGCCCCGGCCGCTTCGCCACAGATTCCCGCGGGAACGGCGACGGTGACTTCGGGAGCGGGAGCGGGTGCGGGAGGTGGCGCTGCGGCGATTCCCGCACGGCCTGGGGGCATTCCGGGCACACCACGGGTCGTTGGTCCCGCGGCGGCCACAGCCTTGCCGGCCGGGACAATCCCGACTCCCGGCGTCGGCTCTGCGCAGCCCGCGGCCCCCCGAGGCGCCGATCCCGGCATTGCCGGCGTCCCGATGGCGGCCATGATCACTCCGACCACGACGAACCTGGCGGGTCTGGCGGGGTCAGCGATGATCCCGGAAAAAGTCATCAACCTGCAAGTGGCTCCGATCGAGCAGGTCCTGAGCGTCTACGCGGAGTTGACCGGGCGCACCGTGTTGCGGCCGACAGCACTCCCCGCCGCCTCGATAACCCTGAAGAACCAGCAGGAACTCAGCCGGGAAGAGGCGATCCAGGCCCTCGAGAGCGTGCTGGCACTCAATGGCATCACCATGATCGATGTGGGGGACAAGTTTGTCAGCGCCGTTCCGACACAGCAGGCGTTGACCGAAGGCGCCGCCTTCTCGAAGGAGGAGGCCAAGGACCTGGCCGAACTGGGTCAGTTTGTGACCAAGGTCGTCCAGGTCACCAATGCGTTGCCGTCCGAAGTGGCGCAGGTCATCCAGACATTCGGCAAGATTCAGGGTGGCGTGGTGCCGATCGACAGCACGATGACACTCGTCCTCCGCGACTATCCTCCCAACATCAAGCGGATGATGGAGATCATCGAGAAGGTGGACGTCAAGGTCGAGAGCGATTACAAGCTCGAGGTCATCCCAATCAAGTACGGCAAAGTCGAGGAAATCTACTCGACCATGAGCAGCGTGATCGGAGGAGGGGGAGGAGGAGGAGGCGTGGGCATGGGCACGAGCGCGACGAGTGCGACCAGCACGCGCCGGGGGACCACGGGCGCGCGCAGCACCGGCAGCCAGTTTCGATCGAATTTCCGCCAGACAAACCTCAGTCCCTCCCAGCGCCAGACGGGCCAGTACCAGACGCAGGCTCAGATCGGGCAGGCCGGACAACTCGGGCAGGCGGGCGGCGCCAGCACGTTCAACCAACGCCTGCAGGGCCTGGTCAGCCGGATGTCCGCCATGGGCGAAGGCCAGTTGGTTGTGGACGCCAAGATCATCCCGGACGAGCGATCGAACTCGCTGATCGTCTATGCGACCAAGGACGACATGAAGATGATCACCAACATTGTCGAGAAGGTCGATCGCCTCCTCGCCCAGGTGCTGATCGAGGCCATTATCATGGACGTTCAACTCAGCGACAATTTCGAGTTTGGCGTCTCGACCTTCATGCGGCAGCAGCAGACGGGCAAACTCACGTCCGTGGCCTCCGCCAAGAACAGCCCGTCGTTCCTCGACGCCATCACGAATATCGTGGACGGCAGCGGGCTGCCGGGCGGCTTCAGTTACTTTGGCAAGTACAGCGACGATCTCGACGTGGCCGTGAAGGCCCTGGCCTCGAACGGCAAGGGCGAGATTCTCGCCACGCCGCGCGTCCAAACCAGCCACGCCACCCCGGCCAACTTCACCGTGGGCGAGTCGGTGCCGTATGTGACCAGCACCTACTACGGCGGCGGCTATGGCGGCTACGGCCCCAGCGCGCAGTTGCAACAACTCGATGTGCAGACCTACCTCGATGTCACACCCTACATCACACCCGACGGCCTGGTCGTCATGGAGATCGATCAGAACATCGAGGAGATCACCGGTTACACCGAGATCGCCAACGTGGGCAAGATGCCCAATACCACCCACCGCTCCGCCTCGGCCACCGTGTCGGTCCAGGACGGCGATACCATCATCCTCGGCGGCTATATCCGCGCATCCAAGAGCAAGTCCAAGTCCGGCGTCCCGATCCTCAAAGACATCCCCGGAATCGGCGGCCTTTTCCGAAGCACATCCAAAGAGGCCAAACGCTCCGAACTGCTCGTCCTGATCCGCCCCACCGTCCTTCCAAGCCCGCGGGACGCCGCCCAGGCTGTCGATCGTGCCCGCGAGAACATGCCCGGCATCCGTGACATGGAGGATGAATGGAAGGCGGACTACGAGAAGCTCAACGAGAAGTCGAACGACCGGCGCAAGAAATGACGGCGGTGAACAGGCCGGGCCACGCCTCGGCGCGCGCTTCGAGACCAGCCCGAGCGCGCCCTGAAGCGCGCGCCGACGACCGGTTTCACCGCGGGCCTCGTTCCAGCGGAGTCGATGGGAGAGCCCGGATTTCGTTGTCATCTTCCCCGTCGTGGGGAATTCGGGCCAGGCCGACCATCGCATCGAGTGTCTCGAGGGCGTTGCCTTCGAGCCGATTGTTGACGTAAATGAACGTCTTGCGGCCCGGTGTCTTGGCGCCTTCCGAAATCAACGCCGCCCCCGCCGCACGGGCTTCCTCGTTGACTTCCTTGATCTTGTCGTACGGCTGAAACCTTTGCACCGCCTCCTCGTACCGCCGACCGGGCGTGAGGAGGAACCGGGCGCCCACCAACTCGGCATGCGTGCGGCTTTGGGGCAGGGACAGTTGCTCCCCGACCGGCGGCATGGCCCCCCAGGAGTTGAACACATGCGCAACCCGCCTCCGGCTCAGACACTCGAAATAGTCCCGGTGCAGCCAGTTGCTGTTGCGCAGTTCGACACCGTACGGCCATCCGCCCGGCAGCCGGCCCAGAAACATGTCAAGGTCAGCCAGGAAATCCCGCCCCCGGCCGTAGTCGGTCGGCCAGAAACGGGAGAACTCGAAGATCAACAGCCCGACCTTCGGACGGATCGCCTCGCACGGTTCGAGAAACGCCTTCGCAAACAAATCCGCGTCGAGGAACTGGTCGTTGGCCTTCCCCGCGCGATCGCCGAATCGCTCGAGGTTCGGAAACTTCTTGATCGTGATCGTGTCGGTGACCTTGAGACCGAAAAGGAAGTCCTCCGGCGCCTGGTCGGCCATGCGCTGCAAGAACGTGCGGCCGGGAAATGCGTAGTAGGCGGCGTCGACGCAGACCGTCTTGAACACCTGGGCATACTCGCCCAGGCAACTGCGATCGAATCGGCTTCGTGCCAGTCCGCCCCGGTACGCATACCGCTCCGGGGTGTAGAGTTGGTTGATCCAGCCCTCGTACTTCCAACTCGATGTCCCCACGTAAACGCCGCGCGCCGCCAACTCGCCCGCGCGCGCGCTCATCCGATCACGATCGAATGGCATAGCTCATCCTTTGACGAACCGACTGAACGTTGAGCGTTGAACGTTGAGCGTTACACAGGCAATCGTTGAATATCAACGCACGACTCGATGAAACCTGCGGGCTATCGCACGCCTCCCATCAACCGCTTGACAGGGCGGGTCAACAGGGTCAACACCGCCGCCAGGCCGCCGGTCAAGCCAGCGATCTGCATGAATCGCGTCGCCATCAGGCGGGTGCTTTCATCGCTGACTTCCCCCGCGATCAATCCCGCCACCAGGTTGCCCAGGGACGTCGCCAGAAACCACACCCCCATCATCTGACCCGTCAGCCGGGGGGGCGCCAGCTTCGTCACCGAGCTTAAACCGACCGGGCTGACGCACAGTTCGGCCAATGTGTGAATGAAGTACGTGGAAATCAGCCACGTGGGCCAGACCAAACCGGCTCCCGCCCGTTTCGCGCCCCACGCCATCACCAGGAACCCCGCCCCCAGCAGCGCCAGTCCGAACGCGAACTTGGCGGGAAGCGACGGCTCGCGTCCGCGCCGCGCGAGGCCGACCCAGAGGGCGGCGACCACCGGCGCCAGGCTGGTGACAAAGACCGGCCCCACCATCTGAAACCAGCCTGCCGGCATCACCCATCCCAGGCACTGGCGGTCGGTGTACCGCTTGGCGAACAGGTTGAACGACGATCCCGCCTGTTCGAAACCGCACCAGAACAACGCCGAGCAGACAAAGAGGATGGCGATGACACAAACCCGCTTCTTCTCGACACCGCTCAAACCACCGAACAACAGCACACCGGCGAAAAACAGCACCGCCAGCCCGAGAATGAACCATTTGGTCGCCTGCGCGACCTTGAGCGCATCGATCGACACGAGGCCGCTCCAGATCAGAACGACCACAAGGCCAAGGACCCCCAGCCCGACGCCCAAGACCGCCATATCACGACGCCTCTCCGGCCCCAAATGACCCAACGCGGCGCCCGCTTCCCCCAGGCGCGCGCGCAACAGACGAAACTGAAGCAACCCGAGCAGCATCCCGAAACCGGCCGCGGCGAAGCCGAGCCGCCAGTTCACTTTTTCGCCGAGGTAACCGCAGACCAGGGGGCCGATCGCCGCGCCCAGATTGATGCCCATGTAGAAAATGGTGAAGCCGGCATCGCGTCGCGCGCCGCCCTCCGGATAGAGCTGTCCGACAATCGCGCTGACGTTCGGCTTGAGAAGGCCCGTGCCCAGGACCACGAACAGCAATCCCAGGTAGAACGTGTCGGTCCGCGGCAGCGCGAGCGTGAACTGGCCCAAAACAATCAGAAGACCGCCATACCAGACCGCCCGCTGCGCCCCAAGCAACCGATCGGCGATCCAACCGCCGGGCAGGGCGGCGAAATAGACGCTGGCGGTGTAAAGCCCGTAAACCGCCCCTGCGAGCGCATCGCTCATCCCCAAACCGCCGGTCTGCACCGCCGCCGTCATGAACAGTATCAGCACCGCTCGCATTCCATAGAAACTGCAGCGCTCCCACATCTCGGTAAAAAACAGCGTCGACAGGCCGGGCGGATGGCCTGTTCGAGTCGGGGGCGGGGCGGCAGTTGCCTGGTTCATGGGATCAGAGAGGTTCGCACGGCCATTTCGTAAGACCGTGCGGATTGGCTGGCAAGACGTTGTTTCAAGAATCCACGACCGATGAAACTCGATGTTGGCAGGACAGGTTTTCGTGCTTCGTTGAAGGACCGAGGATTCTCCGGAGCGGGGACTTTGGTATGGTCCGATCCTCGTCTGAACCGGTAACCTTGCCCGGTCGACGCCGGCATCGTTTGGCCGGATGGGCAAAGAACATCACCATGAAATCGTATCGCGTCCTGTCTCCCCTGCTCTGCTCCCTGCTCTCCAGCCTCACCGTGCTCGCGGGTCTCGACCCCACCGACCTGCGCTGCGAGTTCCTGCGCGATCCCATCGGCATCGATGTCCCCCAGCCGCGCCTAAGCTGGATTCTGGCCCCGGGCGAACCGCCCGCTCGAGGCGCAGCCCAAACCGCCTACCACATCCGAGCCGCCAGCACCAGGACCGCTCTCGATGCGGGGCGGCCGGATCTCTGGGATACGGGGCGCGTGGACTCCGAACAGTCCATCCACGTTGCCTACGCCGGCCAGGCTTTGCGCTCGAACCAGGAATGCTTCTGGCAGGTGCGCGTCTGGGACCACGAAGGGCGGCCTTCAGACTGGAGCAAGCCCGCGCGCTGGACCATGGGCCTGCTCGTGCCGGGCGACTGGCAAGCGAAGTGGATCGGCAAAGACGAGCCCGGTCCGGAATCGGCCCTGTCGGGCGTTGACTGGATTTGGCATCCGGAGGGCAACGCCGCGCAATCCGCCCCGGTCGGCACCAGGTACTTTCGCCGCGCTTTCGATCTTCCCGCCGATCGCTCGGTCAAGTCGGCCGAACTTGCCCTGACCGGCGACAACGAATTCGCCTGCGCGGTCAATGGCCGACACGCCGGCGGTGGATCCAACTTCAAGGCGGCCACGCTCATGAACCTGGCCCGCATTCTCCGGCCCGGGCCCAATCTCATCGCCGTCTGGGTGAGGAATGTCGGCGAAGGCCCCAATCCGGCCGGGCTCATCGGCCTGCTCCGAGTCGAGTTCGAGACGGGCCCGCCGTTGATCATCCGGACAGATTCGGACTGGAAATCGTGGGACCGCGAGGTCGATGGCTGGACGCTGCCCGGCTTCGACGACACCGCCTGGCAATCCGCCCGGGAACTCGGGCCGGCTGGGATGGAACCGTGGGGGGCGCTCGCCGGCCCCGAGGATCGGCGCCTGCCGGCCCGGATGTTGCGCCGCGAGTTCGCGCTCGATCAACCGGTGCGCCGAGCAACGGCCTATGTTTCGGGCCTGGGCCTCAGCGAACTGTACGTCAACGGCCGAAAGGTGGGCGACCACGTCCTGTCGCCCGGGCTGACGGATTACACCAAACGCGTCTTCTATGTGACCCACGACGTGACGACGCTGCTGAAGCCGGGTCCGAATGCGGTCGGTGTCTGGCTGGGAAACGGACGCTTCTACGCTCCGCGGAGCAACGCCCCCGCCGGGACGATCGGGTACGGCTATCCCAAGCTCCTCTTGCAGATTCTCGTCGAGCACGAAGACGGCACAACCACGACAATCTCGAGCGACGAGTCGTGGAAGCTCACGGCCGACGGCCCGATCACCGAAAACAACGAGTATGACGGCGAGGTCTATGATGCGCGCAAGGAACCCGATGGCTGGGCGAGTGCGGGCTTCAATGACGCCGCGTGGCAGGCGGCACAATGCGTCAGCGCGCCCGGGGGCGCACTCGCCAGCCAGATGATCGAGCCGATCCGCGTCGTCGAAACGCTCGAACCACGAAGTCTCACCGAGATCAGGCCGGGCGTGTGGATTTGCGACCTCGGACAAAACCTGGTGGGATGGTGCCGGCTCAGAGTCTCCGGTCCCCGGGGAACAGCGGTCACAATGCGCCACGCCGAAACCCTCAAGCCCGACGGCTCGCTCGACATGGCGAATCTCCGGAGCGCGCGGGTGACGGACACCTACGTGCTGAAGGGAGGCGGTGTCGAGGTGTACGAACCGCGCTTCACGTACCACGGGTTTCGCTACGTGGAACTCACCGGCTATCCCGGCCAACCTGATCGCGCCAGTCTGACCGGATGCGTGGTTCACGACGATGTCGAGTCCGCAGGGGAATGGTCCAGTTCGAACGCACTGCTCAACCGTCTCTATCGCAACGTGCGTTGGGGTGTGCGCGGCAATTACCGCAGCATCAGCACCGACTGTCCGCAGAGGGACGAGCGGCAAGGCTGGCTGGGGGATCGATCCCAGGGATCCAGGGGCGAGACCTTCCTGTTCAACATCGCCGCCCTCTATGCCAAGTGGGTCCGGGATTTTGCCGACGCCCAGCGCGGCGACGGCAGCGTGGCCGATGTCTGCCCCGCCTACTGGCCGATCTACTCCGACAACGTCACCTGGCCCGCCAGCACTGTGATCATCCCCGGCCATCTCCTTGACCAGTACGGGAATCTCGGCCTCATCGAGCGGCATTACCCGAGCATGCGCAACTGGATGGATCACATGGCCGGTTTCATCCGCGACGACTTGATGCCGCGTGACACCTACGGCGACTGGTGCGTCCCTCCCGAAGATTCCAGATTGATCCATA
>DAOOQY010000045.1:0-12679 GCA_035389025.1 Verrucomicrobiota bacterium | reverse complement strand
GGCGATGGCTTGGCCGATGGGGTCGAGACCAAGACGGGGACCTTCGTCGGCGCCGCCGACACCGGCACCGATCCGCGCAAGGCGGATACGGATGGCGATGGGCGCACGGACGGCGAGGAAGTCAACGGAACGCCCAAGACCAACCCGCTTCTGTTCGATACGGACGACGACGGTTTCAGCGACGGCGCCGAAGTTGCGTCAGGCCACGATCCGAACGATGCGGATCACAACCCAAACACCACGGCGATCGCCGATTCGATCGTCGAATTCACCACGACGGGCGAGCAGGGCGTCAACGGTTGGTTCTACGGATACCGCAACGTGACCGCGGACGGCGGCGCCCAGAACTACAATCCGGACACGGCCTTCATTCCGTTCCCCGCGGAGGCCTGGACGGGCACGCAGTTTGATCTGAACACCAGCGGAGCGCCCTGGACCGAACTCGGACCGCAAAACACCCACCCCAATGCCGGGACGGGCGACACGCACTGGACGGTCCGCCGCTGGGTGGCCACCGAGTTGACCAAAGCTCAGCCGCTGGGCGTCCGTTGGCATACCCGGCACGTCAACGTGAGCTGCGGCGGCAACGGCATCACCGGCCTCCTGTACGTGAACGGCGTGCTCCAGGACTCGGCGGTCATCGCCTACACAGACGGCACCGGCGTCATTCGCACCTATTACATCAACGCCCAACCGGGCGATAAGATCGACCTCGCGCTCAGCGCCAAGGGAACCGACGGCCTCGAGGCCGACGGTTGCGACGGTTCGGCCAACTGGTTCCAGGTCGATCCGACCATCCCGCCCAACCCGAAGCAGCCGGATGGCACGCCGTTCATCCCGGCCGGCAGCCAGATCACAGTCACCACCGCCTACAACGCGGCCCAAAGCCAGCTTACCTTGAACTGGAATGCGGTCGCCGGCTCCACCTACACGGTCTGGGGGACCATGGACCTCAAGGCCTGGGTCCAGGTCCAGACAGGCATTGCCGCTGGCAGCCACACCATCCAAATCGGCGCGGCGCCCGCTTATCAGTTCTATCGCGTTTCGCAGCCTTAACCCGCATTTCTGTTAGCGCGGCAAAACCGCGCTAAGGAACATCCGGGCTAAGCGATTCATCGCGCCGCAAGGCGCAGAGTCGATTCGATCACGCCGCGCCCGTCGGGTCCATCCCGGCGGGCGCGGCCACATGGGAGTTCAGAGTTCAGAGTTCAGAGTTCAGAGTTGGACGTTTCCGTTTCCTGGCCAGAAAGCGCGTCGAGGCGAGAGGCGAGCGGATTGGATTAATCATTTGACTCGCCCGGGGTCGCCTTCTAATGTCGCCGCAACGATGAACGGGATTGCGAATCTGGCTCTGCGGGCGCTGCTGCTGTTGCGCGGCGTGGCGGTCGGGTTCTAGAGCAATCCCCAGGATTTCCGGAGCCCCACTGCCACGGACGGCGGTGGGGCTCTCTTTTTTTTGGGCCCGCATCGTCGGTGGCGGCTATGCTCCGGGGAGAATGAAACGGGCAGATTGCCCAGACAACAACATGGAGAGAACGAACGGAAAGTGCAGGAACACAATGAAAAACGAGCGTATCGTCATTTTTGACACGACACTCCGCGACGGCGAGCAGTGCCCGGGGGCCTCGATGAATCTCCGCGAGAAACTCGAAGTGGCCCGCCAACTCGCCCGGCTGAAGGTGGACGTGATCGAGGCCGGATTCCCCATCACCAGCGAGGGCGACTTCGCCGCCGTGCAGACCATTGCGCGCGAGATCAAGGGCCCTGTGATTGCCGGCCTGGCCCGGTGTGTGCCGGCGGACATCGACCGCGCCGCCGCGGCCGTGAAGCCGGCGGGCAAGCGGGCGCGGATTCACGTCTTTCTCGCCACGTCGAAGATTCACCGCGAGTTCAAGCTGAACAAGGCGCAGAACGAGATCATTCGCCTCTCGGTCGAGGGCGTGAAGCGGGCGAAATCCCACGTGACGGATGTCGAGTTCTCCCCGGAGGACGGGTCCCGCACCGAGCCGGAGTTTCTCGTGCAGGTGTGTCAGGCCGTTGTGGCGGCGGGCGCCACCACGGTGAACATCCCGGACACGGTCGGCTGGGCGATGCCCGATCAGTTCGGCGCGCTCATCAAGCAGCTTCACGATGCGGTGCCCGAGTTTCGGTCAGGCAAGGCGGTGATCAGCGTGCATTGCCACGACGACCTCGGCCTGGCGGTCGCCAACTCCCTTGCCGCGGTCCGGGCCGGCGCGCGGCAGATCGAGTGCACGGTCAACGGCATCGGCGAGCGGGCCGGGAACGCTTCGCTCGAGGAAGTGGTCATGGCGTTGCGCACCCGCGGGGATTGGTTTCGCGGGTTCGAGTGCGGCATCAACCCGCGCGAAATCGTCCGGTCATCGAGGCTCGTCTCCCGGATGAGCGGCCTTGCGGTCCAGCGCAACAAGGCGATTGTCGGCGAGAACGCCTTCGCCCATTCCAGCGGCATCCACCAGGACGGCATCCTCAAGAAACGCGAGACCTACGAGATCATGGACCCGCAAGACGTCGGGTGGGGCACCACCGAGTTGCCGCTCACCAAGCACAGCGGGCGCGCCGCAGTCGCCGCCCGGCTGCGGCAGCTCGGGTTTCGCATGAGCGACGCCGAGGTGCAGGCCATCTTCACGCGGTTCAAGGAAATCGGCGACAAGAAGAAGTTCGTCTACGACGACGATCTCACGGCCCTGGTCGAAGACCGCATTACCGAGGTGCCCGAAACCTGGTCGCTCGATTATCTCCATGTCACCAGCGGCAGCCGGACCGTGCCGACCGCGACGATCCAACTGCGGACCGCGGGGCGCGGGAAGGCCGTCGAGACGGTCCAGGATGCGAGCATCGGCGACGGCCCGGTGGACGCCGTTCTCAAGGCCATCGACCGCCTGACCCGCACGAAGGGGAAACTGCTCGATTACGCCTTGCGCGCGGTGTCCCAGGGCATGGATGCCTTGGGCGAGGTCACAACCAAGGTGGATTTCGGGGACGGCCAGGTGGTGACCGGCAAGGGCGCGAGCACCGATGTCATCGAGGCGAGCGCAAGGTCGTATTTGAACGCCGTGAACCGATACCTGGGCAGCCATGCCAAGTGCTCGGGCGGCAATCGTCAACCGTGATCGGAACGATGCATCTGCACCTCTTGCGCCACGGCATCGCGGTCAAACGCAACGCGTCCCGGTACCGAACCGACGCCGAGCGCCCGCTGGCGCCCGAGGGGCGCCAGAAGCTGGTCCGCATCGCCCGGGCGTTGCACGCAATGGAACTCGAGTTCGATCTCATCCTCTCGAGCCCCGCGGTCCGCGCGCGGGAGACCGCCGAACTCGTCGTCAAGACGCTGGGCACGAATCAGCGCATCGAGTTCTCGGAGCACCTGGGGACCGACGGCGACCCGAGGCGGTTGATCGAGGACTTGAGCGCGCGGCGCCCGTTGCCCCGGAGCGCGCTGTTGGTGGGCCATGAGCCGCATCTCAGCGGCCTGGCCTCCCTTCTCCTGACGGGCGGACCGGGGCTCGATCTAGTGCTGAAGAAAGGGGGCCTCTGCACGCTCAGCATCTCGAAGCCGCGGGCCGGGCGTTGCGCCGGCATCGACACGCTGCTGACCCCCCGCCAGATGGCCCTGATGGGTTGAGGCTCTTCATGGGAGAGTTGCGGAGGTGGCGGAAGTCGATAGAATAGACGGCATGATGACCAAGAAGAGTGGCACTTTCAGGTTCGGTGTTGGGATTCGAGCGCTCGCGGCTGCGTGCCTCGTTGTTCTCACCGGATGCACCTCGTTGTCCAGTCGCGGTCTCGAGTACGTCGGCGCGCCCCGATTCGGCCCGACCGATCCGGCGGGCATCGAGATTCTGCAGGCGGAGCCGGAGCGGGCGCATGACAAACTGGGGGAGGCGGTGGTCAACGCGTCGGTGGACCCGGCCCCGTCCGTGGAGAAGATCGAGGCCCGGCTGCGTCGCGAGGCCGCGCGCATGGGCGCGGACGCCGTCTACCTGGTGCACGACCGCACGGAAGCGGTCGGCGCCGTGGCCATGGGCCCGTGGTGGAGCCAGAGTTTCAGTCCGATCCAAGGTCGAATTGTGGTGGGTGTGGCGATCAAGTACAGGTGAGGTGATCGCCTGCGGATTCCCGCCCGCACGTTTCATGGAGTTGTGACCGCCGCGAAGCCTGAAACTCCGAGGCGTGGACCCATGCGGGCCAGCACCCACAAGCCCGATGGCCGTTGACTTCAAAGAGTTGCGCGCTCTGGCCCAGTCCGAGGTGCGCGCCACGATCGCCCATTTGCCGACGCGACTGCGTCGGCATGCCGAGAGGCTGCCCGTGACCTACGAGCCGCGCCCCAACAGTGCGATCGTGTCAGACGGTTTCGATCCCGATCTGCTCGGGTTGTTTGTGGGCATCCCTTTCGGCGAGGAAGAATCGGGGGCCATCGATGTGCCGGCGCAGATCATTCTGTTCCTGGAAAGCCTCTGGGAGTTCTCCGAGGAAGACGAGGAGGTTTTTCGCGACGAGGTCGTGACGACCTACTTGCACGAACTGGGGCACTACCTGGGCTTGGACGAGATCGACATCGAGGAGAGGGGACTCGATTAGCCCTGCCCGCCGAGTCTCTGGAGGTCGTGTTCGAGGAACTCGGAGACCTGTTTGAACTTCGGGATGTTCGCCGCGTGGACATCCATGAGCGTCTGGTGGGCTTCGATCATCAGGCGGCACAACTGGCTCTTGTTGGGCGGACCGGCCTGGACCGGTTCGAAGGCCGCGCCGGGCTCGAGTTGGCACTCGGTGAGCGTGAAGTGATCGAGCACAAAGAGGTCGTCCAACTGCCGCCGGACCTGCGGGGTGGTGTTGACCAACTCGACCGGGCCGGGCTGTCCCCGATCGCGCCGCAGCCGGCGGCTCAGTCCGACCAGCACCCCGATGAAGGTGCTGTCCATGGACTGGCACTCCGTCAAGTCGATCACGAAACTCGACAGCCCCTGGGAGCGGAGGGTTTCGGCAGTCGTCTTGAAGCCGGTGGATTGGGCGGCGGTAGCCTGGCCGCGCAGGCGGAAGAACGCCGTGTCGGCGGCGACAGCGACCATGACTTGATTGGCGGGCATTGCGATGAGGGGCAGGCCGCGGCCGGCGGACCCGTTCAGTTCGCTTCCACCTCCCTGGCCGGGAACTCGAAGCCGACCTTGCCGTTTTCGTCGAGGACCAGGTAGGCCGAGAACGGGCGTCCGGACTTGGAAATGAACTGGGTCAACAACTCGGTGCGTCTGTTGGCCAGGAGGGCCGCGACTTCCGCCCGCTCGATGGGGCGATGCAGAATCACGCGTCCGGTCTTGAACTTGCAGGCCCTGGTCGTCGCCTGGGTTCGCTCGCAAAGATAATAGGTGTCGGATTCGAACACCTTCCCGCCGCATTTCGGGCATGTGCCGATCGGGGTTTGACCTGTGAAATCGAGCGGCACGGGCGGTTCCGATCCCTTCTTGCCGGCGCCGCCGCCTTTGGTCCGCGGCGGGCGGGGGGCAAACTCGAAGCGGACCTGGCCGTCCTTCAACACGAGAAACGCCTCGAATCTGCGTCCTGTCTTCTTCGAGACGAAGCCCTTGAGCAGGTCGGTCTTTCCCTCCGCAAGGAGTTTTGCGAACTGAGCCCGCTCGACCGGCTGTTGGAGAATCACCGCGCCGGCCCGGAAATCGCAGTCGCGTTTGGGGCCGACGGCCTTTTCGCAGACGTAGTTCATCCCGTTTTCAAAAACCGGGTGGCGGCACTTGGGGCACGCCCCCACCGGCTCCTTGCCGGTGAAATCGACCGTTGCGGCCGGGCCACCGCCGTCTGAGGCCTGGCTGTCCTTGCCGAAGTCGAACTCGATGCGGTATTCCGGGCTCAGCCGGATGACCGCCGCGAAGGTCTTGCCCAGCTTGCTGCGAAACCCTTGCAGCGGACCAATCTGTCGCTCCGCGATCAATCGCCCGATTTCGTCCGGCTCGAACTGGCGTCCGGAGACGATCTTCCAGAGGCCGAAGTCGCAGGCGGGGTTCTGGCATTGGAACTTCTTGTAGTTCTCGTGCACTTCGCCGCCGCACTTCGGGCAGCGGGCGCTCAAGACACCGAAGTCGCCGGGGATGGTGTCATGCTCGTACGACTTGGCCCGTCGCACGATGTCCGCGGCCAGCCCCCGGATTTCCTCCATGAAGGCGGCGCGCGGGAGCCGATCCCGTTCCATCTGCTTGAGTTTGTACTCCCAATCGCCGGTCAACTCGGGCTTGGTGAGCGCCTCGACGCCCAGTCCATTGAGCAGCACCATCAGCGAAAAGGCCTTCGCGGTCGGCTGCAGTTCCTTGCCCTGCCGGAGCAGGTAGTTCTCCGAAAGCAGGCCCTCGATGATCTGGGCTCGGGTGGCGGGTGTCCCGAGGCCCTTCTCGGCCATCGCCTCGCGAAGCTCGTCGTCTTCGACCAGTTTCCCGGCGCCTTCCATGGCCGACAAGAGGGTGGCTTCGGTGAATCGCGCCGGGGGTTTGGTCTGGCAGGCATGGATGGCCATATCGACGGTGGCCACCTGTTCGTTGGGGGCGATCGAGGGCAGGCTCGGCGCATCCTCGTCCTGGACCTGGCGCCCATAGACCTCGAGCCAGCCGGGTCGGACCATGACCTTGCCTTCACTCTTGAACGGCTCGGACTCGACGCGCGTGATTCGGGTGGTGACCAGGAACTCCGCGGCGGGATAGAACACGGCCAGAAACCGCCTGGCGACCATGTCGTAGACTTTCTGTTCGGCGTCGGTCAGGTGCTTGGGCGGCAGGGGTGTGGGAATGATGGCGAAGTGGTCCGACACCTTGGCGTTGTTGAAGATTCGCTTGTTGGGCCTCACCCAGCCCTGGTCCAGAATCCGATGGGCAAAAGCGCCATAGGCGCCGTCACGGAAAGACTCGAGAGTCCCCCGGACCGTCGGGGCGTAATCCTCCGGGAGCGCCCGCGAGTCGGTGCGCGGATAGGTCAGCACTTTGTGCTTTTCATAGAGGGCCTGGGCGATTTTGAGCGTGCTGGCAGCCGCGAATCCGAAACGGTTGTTGGCATCGCGCTGCAGACTCGTCAGGTCGTACAGGAGCGGCGAGAGTTGGGTGGTCGGTTTGCTCTCCTCGGTGACCGTTCCCGGCCGGCCCAGGCACTTGGCCCGGATCGCCTCGGCCTTGGCCTGCTCCCAAATCCGTTCCGGCTTGAGATCGTCCCTTTCCCCATTCGTGCCGGCGGTGTCCTTGCTGAAACGCTCGTCGAACCAGCGGCCTTCGTAGCGTCCGGTGACCGCTTCGAACGTCCCGTGCACTTCCCAGTAGTCCTTGGGCCGAAACGCGCGAATCCGCTGCTCGCGCTCGACCACGACGGCCAGGGTCGGCGTCTGCACGCGCCCGACGGTGGTCTTGTTGAAGCCGCCGGTCTTGTTGTTGAACGCCGTCATCGCGCGCGTGCCATTGATCCCCACCAGCCAATCGGCCTCCGCCCGGCAGATCGAGGCGTCCGCCAACGGACGCATCTCGGCGTCCGTGCGGAGGCGGGCGAAGGCCTCGCGGATGGCCGCGGGCGTCATGGACTGCAGCCAAAGACGGCGGATGGGCTGTTTGGCCTGGGTGTAGCCGGCGATATTGCGGAAGATGAGTTCTCCCTCGCGCCCCGCATCGCACGCATTGATCAGCCCCTCGATGTCCTTCCGCCGAATCAGTTTCTGAAGCACCTTGAGCCGGTTTTCGTTCCTCTCGATCGGTGCCAGGCTGAATCGTGGCGGCAGATGCGGCAGATGCGCAAAGGTCCATTTGCCACGCGCGATCTCGAACTCCTCGGGCACCGCCAATTCGAGCAGGTGGCCGACCGCCGACGAAAGGACGTACCGATCGCTCTCGTAGTAGTCCTCATGCCGTCTGAAGCCGCCCAGCGCCTTCGCAATGTCGGCAGCCACGGACGGCTTCTCGGCAATGATCAATTCCTTTCCCATGTGTTGTTCCCTCGATCCGCACACGCCGCGGGCTGGTGGGCCGCGGCCCTTCGGTCCAAAGCGGGGGGAACCTCGCCAAAAAGCCGCAGGAAGTCAAAGGCGGAGTGCGGCGGGGCGAAGACGGACGTCTTACCCGGATTTCCCAACACCGGGAGGACGACAACGAAATCCGGGCTGCATGCTGACTTCTCTTGAGGACTCCGGCTTCGCGGTGGCAAAAAGTGGTGAGAAAAGCAGGCTAGGGGCGGGGCCGATTCACCGTCAGCCAGCGGCGAATGGCCGCGGCCTCCGGATACCGTGGATCCAACTGCAGCACCTTCGTGTAGTGCACACGCGCCTTGTCGGGATCGCCCAGTTTCTCGGCGCACAGACGGGCGAGCGTGGCGTGGGCATCGACCGTGTCGGGCGCGCGCGCCAGCAGCAGATCGAGTTCGCGGGCCGCATCGACGGGATAATTCGCCCGATCGAGGGACAATGCGAAGTTGAGTCGCGCGCTGGTGTCGTCCGGCTTCAACACCAGCGACCGCTCGAATGCGGCGAGGGCCTGCGCCCAATCCCCGGCGTCAAACGCCGCCACCCCGAGATTGTACTGGGCCTCGAAGAACGACGGGTCCGCCTCGACGGCTTGTCTGTACGCGGCCACCGCCTCGTCGTGCCGTCCTGCCGTGTGGAACTGGACGCCCCGCGTCAGCGCTTCCTGGGCTCGAGCCCGATCGCCCGACACCGGCGGTTCGGGGCGCAGATACGTGTATCGCAGAAGAACCGGCGGTTCGGGCTTCGGAGGCGCCGCGGTGGGCGCTGCCGCCACGGGCAGAGTGGCTTGTGCTGGGCTGGCCGCCGCAGTCTCGCGCGCGACCGGTCCCAAATCCCTCAAAGGTGTCGGGGCGTTCTCCATCCTCGGCGCGGACTCCTTCTCCGCCTTGTCCTTGCCCCCAAACCAGCCCAGCGGATTGAGTCTCTGGATGAGCGTCTTCTTCTTCGGTTGCTGCGACCGACTCGCCGCCGGAATCGAGTCCGCGGCGGACCTCGCTGGTGGAGGTGCGGATGCTGTTGTCGTCTCCGGGATGGCGGCGGGTGTGGGGGGTGGCGCCGTGGGAGCAGAGGTTACCATTGTTGTCGCGGAGGCGACCCTGGATGGAACGGCGATGTCCTGGGCGGCCTTGACCTCAGGCTCTGATTCAAGCCGGACCACCTCGACCGGCGCCGGAGTCGGCTCATCCGGCGGCGTTGTTGCGGTCGCCGGTGTCCGCTCGGTCAGCGCTGCAGGCGTGGGTGCGGGATGGGCGTCCAGCGTCGGAACGGGTTCGGGCGTTGGCATCGCCGGTTCAGCCCGAACGGGCGCGGCGGGGGTAGCCTGGGCGACGATGGGCGGGGGAGTCTGGGTCTGCGGCTCGGGGGCAACCGGTGGGGGCGGTTCGACCGGTGCGGGCTCGGGCACAGGGATAGGGGCGTCGGCGACGCGAGCGATATTGGTTGGCGATGGGCTTGGGGTCGGTTGGGCGGTTGACGGCGGCGGGTTGGTCGTCGAGGGCGCGGGTTGTGGGGGAGTCGCCGCCACGAGAGCCGCATTTGTGGGCTGCGCGGGGAGATTGGTGACCAGGACCAACGCGGGCACAGCGCTTGTGGCGGCGGCGCGAAGGCGCAACTCGCCCTCGATCTGGCTCGCGAGATTCGAGACCGCCTCGGCGTGGGGGAGAGGACCGGACGCGGCGAGGTAGGCGCGGTAACGGTCCAGGGCGAGCGTGCGGTCATTGATCTGCTGGTGTGCGACGATGGCCTGATTGAGCAGAGTGGGCGGGAAATTGGTCTGTTGCCGCAGGGCGGAGTTGAAGTACTCGAAGGCATCGCCCGATCGGCGGCGCAGGGCGGCACAGAGGCCGAGATTGTTGAGGGCTTCGGCGTTCTGAGTGGGAGTGGGATTCAACTCGAGCACGCGCTCGAAACTGCGTTCGGCCTGATCGACCAATCGCGCGCGCAATTGGGCGGACCCAAGCCTGGCCCAGCCGAGCAAATCCTTGGGCTGGTAGGTGGTATAAGTGGTCAGTTCGTTGATGGCGGCGGGCAGGTTGTTCTGTTCGAGGAACAGACAGCCGCGATTGTAGCGGACAACGGTCAGATTGAAGTCCCTGGCGAGGGCGTTTTGGTAGGCCTGAGCCGCCCCGGCGGGTTGGTTGGCGTAATGATAGGCCAGGCCGAGGAAGTTCCAGGCCTGGGCGCAAGCCGGCGCGTTTGTAGCCAGCAGCTTGACGGCTCTTTGCAGGGGTTGAATGGCCTCCAACGGACGCCCCTGTCGGAGCAAACGCTCGCCTTCGAGCAGGCTCCGGCGTTCGGGCGGGGCGCAGCCCGCCAAAACGAGAAGCGCCAGCAGCCCGAGGAGACATCCGCCGATGCCGCGCGGCGAGAGCCGAGCATCGACGGCAGAGGCGCCGCGCCACTTTTTGATGGTCTGCATGTAGTCCGGTGGTAACATCGCCCGCCCGACGAGTCAAGAAAGGCACGGTCATTTGCGTTGATGAGGCGAGTCTCCAGGCTGATGAGCAACTTGGTGCGAGGCCATTGGCCCGCCGTTCTGTTCCCATCGTCTTTTCAGATGGCTTTCACCGCATGCCTGTTGGCCGCGGCAAACGCGGGCGAGAGCCTGCCCACAAACGCGGTTGCCACCGTGGGGCGGTTGGCCTCGCCCAAGGCGCGCGTCGTGGTCGTCGAAGAGCAGGGGGCCATCGCTTCCTTCAATCCGAACTTGCAGGTCATTCGGCGCATGGTGGACCGGGGCCTGACGAACCTCACCCTTCAACCGACGCCCCAGGCCGCCTGGCGCAGCCTGGTTTCACCCGAGGATGTTGTTGGCCTGAAAGTCTATTCCGCACCCGGCGCAACCAGCGGGACCCGCCCTGCCGTGGTCGAGGGCGTGGTCCAGTCGCTCCTGGATGCGGGGCAGGCGCCGGCCCGCGTGATTGTCTGGGACCGGCAGATCGGCCCTCTGCGGCTGGCGGGGTATTTCACCCTGGCCGAACGGTACGGGATTCGCATCGCGGCGAGCACGGAGACCGGGTACGACACGAACCACTTTTACGACAGCGCCTTCATCGGGCAGCCGGTCTGGGGCGATCACGAGTTTGGCCAGCGGGGGCCGGGTGTGGGACGCAAGTCCTACGTGTCAAAGCTCGTCACCCGCGAGATGACCCGGATCATCAATCTCACGCCGCTGCTCAACCACAACATGGCGGGTGTGTCGGGCAACCTGTTCAGCCTCGCGATGGGGAGCGTGGACAACACGGTGCGCTTCATGAACGATCCCAGGCAGCTTGCGCTGGCCGTGCCGGAGATTTATGCGCTGCCCGTTCTGGGCGACCGCGTGGCGCTCAACATCGTGGACGCCCTTCTGGCCCAGTACCACGGCGAGGCCCGCAGTCTCCTGCATTACACCGCGGTCCTCGACCAACTCCGATTCAGCGTCGATCCCGTGGCCTTGGACGTGCTGTCGATTCAGGAACTCGAACGCCGGCGCGAGTTCGCGGAGACCCCCGCGGCGAAGCCGGACCTCCAGCTCTACCAAAACGCCACCCTGGTCGAGATCGGCGTCAGCAACCCCCAATTCATCGAAGTCGAGTGGGTCAAGTGACCACCGGCGCGCGCGGGGGCGACAGGCGGCGTCGCGGGCAGATGCCGGCCGTCTACTTGCTGCGGGTCGAGCGTTCCTGCATCCAGAAAACGTCCACGTTGTTGGGAGAGGCCACGTCCAGGTCCAGGTCCTGGTTCTTCTTGAGCTTCGGCACGGTGCGGCCGTCCTTCCACCTTCGGATTTCGGCATGACCGTCGGCAAACGAAAAGCCGCCGGCGCCGTTGTGGTAGCTGGCGGGGTAATCGATGATGCGCCAGCTCTGCGGTCGATCCGGGTAGCCGGTCATGTCGACGCAGAATTCGCCGTCGTTGATGCTGTCCTCCCGCTCGTCCAGCAGCAGCCAGGTCATCGTCGGTCCGGGGTCAACCAGGTCGCTCAACTTCTTGTAGCTGCGCCACCCGCTCGTCCATTCCGTTCCGCCAAACCAGTTGTTCATCGCCATGCTCCGGACTCGCGGCCAGACCCGCCCGCCAACGGAGACGGTTGACTTGTCAGCCGGGCATTTCCAGATGGCGGTGTTCTGGCCGCAGTAGGGCATGAGCGGGCTCTTCTTGATATCCTGCTCGACATCCCAATTGGACCGGTTGCCCCCGTCGTTCAGACTCAGGCTGCCGGTGACCCAGGGGGTCGTTCCGGCGTAGGCGTTCGGCACTTTGTCGCCGTTGTCCTCCGCATACATCATCCACGCCAAAGTGAGCTGCCGGTAGTTCCCCATGCACTCGATCCCCTGCGCCTTCGATTTGGCCCGACCCAGCGCCGGCAACAGCATTCCCGCCAGGATCGCAATGATGGCGATCACAACCAGCAACTCGATCAGCGTGAAACCCGCCCTGCGAGAGAGTCTGCTCAGCTTCATGGCCTGTTCCCTTTCCGCGTTGTGATCCAGTCCGACGCCCGGACGCCGCGGCGTCTTGGCGTGTTGTCTGGAGTGGGCTCCGGGTGCGGGCTTGCCCGCGGCCATCGGCCGACTTCAGGCAATCTTCACCGCGCACCGTAGGCGCCGATGGCCAGGCGGGTCAAGCGGGTTTGCATCGGGTTTGCATCGGGTTTGCATCGGGTTTGCATCGGGTTTGCAT
>DAOOQY010000044.1:0-12803 GCA_035389025.1 Verrucomicrobiota bacterium | reverse complement strand
GCCGTGGCAGACGCGGACCAGATGCCGCCCGACCGGCGCGTGCCGGAACATGTCGTAGAAGGTCGACACGCCCGTGATCGCCGCCGGTGTGATCGCCGTGATTTCGCCAATCCGCTCGAGCGCGCGCGCGGGCAGATAGCCGTAATGCCCCTGCACGGCCTGCAAAATCGGGATCAGGGCCGCAGGCGTCCGCCCGAGCCGCTCGACCGCCGCGTCCACAAAGACCAAATCCACCGCACCGGGCGGATTGGCTGCCAGGCCGGGTCCGGCCGAGGGCGCACTGTGAGTCGTCGAGGCGGGCGGTTTCACGGTTGTTTCTCGGGCGCCTTGGATTCCGCCGCCTTCGCGCCGATGCAGAACAGGGTCTTTGTGGTGCGGATGAACAGCCGGTCCGACAGGAGGGCGGGACTGGCGAGAACGGGTTCGCCCATGTCGAAACGGGCCACCTCCTTGAATTCGCGCGCCGCCTCGGCGATCAGGACCTCGCCCTTCTTGCCAAGGACGAGCAGGCGGTCCCGGGCGATGGCGGGGGTGGCGTTGATCTCGATTTCGAGTTCGTGTTCCCATTGCTTCTCGCCGCTCCTGGCGTCGTAACAGGTCAGGGTGCCGTACGTGGTTGCCAGGAACACAAGCTCGCCGTTGCTGGCAGGGCTGGTGATGTCGGGGATGTTGTCCTCGGCCGTCCAGGCCACGTGGCTCTGGGTGACGTCGCCCTGCCCGTTGGGACGCAGCGCCACCAGCCTGTCCATCGGGCTCAATGCCAGCACCAGGCCGCCGGCGTAAATGGGCGAAGGGGCAATCTCGCCCATCAGGACCTCGCCGCGCCACAACTCGGCGCCATCCGTCGCCGCGTACGCAATCACCCAGGGGCCGCCAAGCGTGATGATCTGCGGGCCGGCCGGCGTGTCCGCGACGCACGGCGTGGCCCACGATTCCGGGACCGCGCGTGTCCGCTCCCACACGATTCGTCCCGTCGCGCCATCGAAGGCGTAGAGGCGCGAACGATTCTGTTCGGCCTGGCCTTGATCGAGTTGGACCAACAGGCGGTCCTGCCAGGGGACCAGCGACGTGGCGTGTCCGTACGCGTTCTTGGGCACGCCCAGATGTTTGGCCCACGCCAGCGTGCCGTCGAAACGGAAGGCCGCCAAATCCCCGTTGCCAAAAATCACGAATGCCCGCCGGCCATCGGTCGCCATGGACGGCGCGGCCAAGCCCGTGCCCTCGGGGACCTCGGGCAACTGCGCTGGGCTGCCGGGGATGTTGGCGACCGGCCGCCGCCAGACGAGCGCCCCGCTGTCCGCGTCGTAGCAGAACACCTCCCTTTGCTGCTGCTCAGCGCCTGAGAGAAAGACGCGGTTGCTCCAGACGATGGGCGAATTGAATCCCTGGTTGGTGGCGCTGGCGCGCCACAGTATGCCCGCGCCCGTCGCCACATCCCACGGCTCGAACGGCACGCCGTTGCTCGCGTACGCATTGCCCGTCGGACCGAGAAAGCGCGGCCAGTTCGCCGCAAACACAGCCGCCGGCATCGGGCCGGACGCCTCCTCGTCCTCGCCGCCCGCGAGCCTGGCCAGGAACTTCCCGATCTGGTCCGGGCGCTCGGGAAGGGCTGTTCCGCTCGATAAGGCCAACGCGACCAGACCCAAACCCGCCAAGGCACCCATGCCGATCACCGCCCGCCGCGCGCACACGGCGAGGCGGTCCTGCCGCTCCGCGGCGTCCGTGACCAGGCGCGGGCAATAGACCTGGGCCTGGACGCGGGCCGCCTGGCGCCCCGACCAGACCAGCAGCGCGCCGCCCGCCACCAAGAGCCACGCGCCGACAGCCTGAAAAGCGATCTGGCGGAAATACACCTGGCGCAACCGCAAATCCAGGGCGCGAATCTGTTCCTTGAGTTGCTCGTCTTGGGGCGCTTCGAGCAGCTTGGCCTTGAGCGCGGTCAATTCCCGCGACTTGAGCGGATCGTCCACTTTCGACTGAACATGTCGAATCACCAGTGCGCTGATGACGCCGATGCAAAAGACCGCGGCGATCGCTGCCGTGATCCACAGAAGGCGTGCCGCGCGTTGCGCTTCGGGGCCGTTCGCCGGCGGGGTTTGACTCGTTGCAGCCATGCGACTCGGGGCGCTTCAATCCCGTTTCGTTCCAGCCGCCGTCGGGCCGGTGCCAAGTCCCGGTTCGGGCCGGCTCGGAATGGCGGACGCAGGCAGAAGCCCGAGCCGCACCCGCTCGTTGGGACACGCCAGGAAACAGCGCGCGCACGCCACGCAGGCACCCCGGTCCGGCTCGAAGTCGGTCCGATCCGGTCGCACGGACAAGCCGATCAGCTTCGCAAAGACCACCAGCGCAGTCCAACCGCCGAAGAGCCAACCGGACAGAACGAATCGGCGGCGAATGTCCACAGCGGCCGCAACCAACCGCGGCGCATCCCGCTCGGCGCGCCCCAACGCGAGGCTGTCCGGCGTGGCCGGGCTGGGCATCACGGTCGGCTTGTTGGGATCGGCGTAGCGCTCCGCCAGCGCGACGGTCGGGTGCACTTTCGAGAATGGAACGCTCAGCTTGGACCCCACCCAGCCCCCGACAACCAAAGCGACCGGCAGCAGGAGCAGCAGCCGGCCAAGGCGCCGCCGGGCCGGCACCAGAGCCTGCGGCGTGGCCGGCGTCAGCGCCGGCTCGCGAATCGCACCGTAGGGACAGGCCTCTTCGCAGAGGCGGCATTGGGTGCAGAAGTCCGGGGTGATGCGCACCCGCCATTTCGACGCCAGCGCCGCCAACCGCAGCAACGCCCCATACGGGCAGAGAAACCGGCAGTATGGACGCCCGATAAAGAGGCTCGCCAGGACAAAAATCCCGCCCAACGCCAGCAGCGTCGCGCTCCCGGTCAGTCGGAAGAGCGGCACAAACGGGTCGTAGCGGCAGATCACAAACGCGCTGCCGGTCGCCGCAAACGCGAGACCGGCTCCGAGAAAGAGGAACGGCACCACGCTCAGCCCGTGATCGAGCCAGGCGGGCACCTTCACCGGCTTGACCAGGACCAAGTCCTGCAACGCGCCATGCGGGCACACCGCGGCGCAAAAAGTCCGCCCGGCAAACAACGCCACCGCCAAAGGCGCAAAGAAGAAAACGAGCACCGTCATGGGCAACGCGTAGCTCGCATCGCACAAGGCCAAGGCCACGTTCTGCACCGCCCCGATCGCGCAGATGCATCCTTCGCGGTAGAACCCAAAGTAGATCAGCGAGAACAGGGACAGCGCAACGATGCCCCGTCGCGAACGCCGCCGATGCACCAGATAACACGCCAACCCAAGCGCCCCCAGCAGCGCCGCCACGTCGACGTACTGCATGGCCAGAGACCGCGGGCTCGGCGTCGCGGTCAGGGGCAGCGCATGCCCGCTTTCGAATTCCGGCGGAGGGAACCGCGCCTCGCCCAGGGCCGCTGCCATGCCGCAAATCAGGGCGATCGCCACGGCCAGCAAAGCGGGCCAGAAACCCTGCGCGCACGCGCGCTGCCACCACGAGCGGGAATGTGACCTCCCTGAACCCTCCCCGGAGGAATGACTGAGGAGTCCGCAGCATACGCGACAAAGACCCCTCACCCCGTCCCTCTCCCATCCGATGAGAGAGGGTGTCCCGCGATGCGGGACGGGTGAGGGTGACGGTGTCTCACATCCCACGGATTTCTCTGTAATGTCGGAGAGACCATTATCGGAGCGGGCATTGTCGGAGGGACGAGGTCCGCGAGTCCCTGGTTCGAGACAATCACTGTCACCGATCAGGGCCTCGTGGAACTCGGCCCTCCGACCTCGTGGCGTATCGTCCCTCATGCGCGGCTCAGTGCGAGGTCTTGAGCAAATACGGTTGGCTCACCGGCACGCGGCGGAAGGCGTCGCCCGGGCAGGCCCGCCCGATGGCGCACTCGCTGCAATTGAGGCAGAGATGCTGGCGCACCTGGAGGTAGAGCGAGCCGTTTCCAAACCGGTTGCACCCCTCGACACATTTGCCGCATCCGATGCACAGCGCCTCGTCGATGGTATACTCGTAATACGGGTCCTCGATGTACTTGCGCTGGATGGCGCCCGTCGGGCAAAGCTGGTTCTCCGCACCGGTGTTGAGGGCATTGGGTTCGGGCACGAAGTAGCCCGTGCACAACTCGCAGTAGCCGCACAGATCGTACGAATGCACGCACTTCACCGCCGACTGATCGAGCACACACTCGGTCGCGCAACGCCCGCAGCGCAAACACTTCGAGGGATCGATCTGCCACACGGTGGTCTGACTACTGGTGCGGTGCACAAGGGTCCCAACCACCGCGCCCACGCCCGTCAGGGCCGCCACCCGCGCTCCGTTGCGCAGGAAATCGCGGCGGCTCACCGGGCCCTCTTCTCGAGATGGAGGCGTCATGAGGAAGCCGTGCCGCGCGTGCGGGCCATCACGCGAATCTCCCCAGCCAGCGGATCGAGTATGAAGATGCGGCCCTGCGCATCCGCCACCGCGTCCAGCGCGGCCTTCGCCATGCTGACGTCCGGAGGCACGCTCTGGGCAAACGACTCCGGCCCGGCAACGACGGATTCGAACTCGCCCAGGGCGCTGTACACCTTCACGCGCCGCAGCCCTTTCTCGCAGGTCACGCAGCGCCCGTCGGGCAGCGTCGCCAGGTTGATCGGATTGCAGCAGCCGCAAAAACCGTCGATGGCCGCCGTCGGTTTCCCCCACGCCAGTTCGAGATCGCCCGACGCCGTGTACAATTCAACCCGGTGCCTGCCGGGGTTGTTCACGCGCAGGAGACCGTCGCGCTGCAACTCGACATCCAGGAACGGACTCGGAAGCACGAAACCGGGTATGCCGCGTTCCTTGTCCCGTTCGCCGATCCGCCCCAGAAGCCGGCCCGAGCGATCGTACCGCAGCACCGCCCGACCGCCGGAATCCGCCGCAAAAAGACCGTCCTCGCCCACCGCCACACCGGTCAGCCATGTCTTCGACCCCGGCGGACTCCAGACGGCCGTCCGCTGGCCCCTGGCATCGAAGACCTCGATATGATCGCGCAGCCCGACGTAGACAAAGCCGTCCCTGGCCACACCCAGACATTGAGCCGGCCCGGCGAGCGCGATCTCGAACTCCACCGCGCCGCCCTCCGCCAAGCGCACGACCGAGTTGCCGGCGGCCATGTGGAGCGCGCCATCCGGCCCCAGCGCAAGCCGCCGCGGTTCGGGACGCGGCGACTGGAACCGGGCCGTCTCCGCGTAGTGAATCAGATCGGGATTCGTCCGCTCGAACTTGCCGATGTCGTAGGCGAACGGGTTCTCGGCGCTGCTCCGGGCCGCCCGGACATTGGGTCCGAACCCGGCCAACGCGCCCACGACCCCCAGCAGGCCGCCCGCCTGCAGGTTCCTGCGCAGGAAATCGCGGCGCGAGCCGTTCGAACCCGAAGACCCGGTCGGTCTCAGTGCATCTCGACGTCGCATGTCCCGATGCCCCGGCGGTAGTAATTGAACTGGACGTTCGGATGGTCGGCGAGCAGAGACATCGGCACCGCCGAATCGGCGATCCGCTCCGCAATCATGAATGCCGTCAGCCGCTGGCCGAAGGGGTTGTCGTGGTTGCCGGCATGCCAGATCGACACTTTCTCGGCTTTCCATGTCTCGACCGGGCCGACACTCAAGGCTTGCGTGGGCACCAACGCGATGTTGCCGCCTCCCGAGGTGCGGGCATTCTGCGCCACCGTCAACGGATGCAAATCCACCACACGGGTCGCCAGCTTCCGGTATTCCGCCGGCGACGGCGGCTGGTCTCTGTACTTGCCTCGGCGCCGGGGAGGATCGTTGAAGGCCCAATGCTTCACGTCGCCCTGGCCGCCCTGCATGACGGCGCAACGCACGCCGTCCCAGCTCCGCCGATACGGCGCCGTGTCGGCCTTCGGGAAGTGGAGGTGGGCGTCGGGCATCCGGAGATTCTTGCGGATGCGATCGAAGCAGAGAGCGCGGTCGGCCCGTTCGAACGAGAGCGGATGGTCCACTGACGCCTCACGGCCGTCGAGGTACCATTCGTCCATGCCCCAGAAATGCGCGGACCGGACGTCGAGGGCGAGGTGATTGACGATCTGGGCGACCAGGGGAAGCTGCTCGGTCGGGCCGATCGGCCCGCAGATGCCCACCGGATTGTCGTCGGTCGACTGGCGCCAGGCGTCGATGTATTCGAGCGCTTCCGCCAGGTAGAAGCTCTCGAGTGTTTCGTAAAACACCACTTTGAAACCCGGACGCGCAAGCCGCAGCATCTTCTCCGGCGTGAGCCGGGCGGCGGCCCGAATGATCTCCTCATCCAGCGTTGTGTAATCCCACCAATCGGGGGCGATGGCACTGAGTCTGCGTGTCATGGTTAATGCGCTATGGTCAAGTTGCGCGCAAACTAGCCGCTTGACCGCGTTCGCGCAACAGTTTCGAGGCACGTGTGCGAGGGAAGAGCTGTTTCTGGATTTGTTTTGACCGCCGGGCGGGGCGATTGATAGCAATTGCACTATGCGACACACCATTTCCGTGTTGGTCGAGAACAAGTTTGGCGTGCTGACCCGTGTGGCCGGTCTGTTCAGCGGACGCGGCTTCAACATCGACACGCTAAACGTTGCTCCGACACAGGATGCGACCATGTCTCGCATGACGATCGTCACGCGGGGGAACGACGCGACGGTCGACCAGATCGTCAAGCAACTCGAGAAGCTCGTCGAGACCGTCAAGGTGCAGGACTTTCGGGAAGGCGAATTCGTGGACCGCGAGCTGGCCATGATCAAGGTGGGCGTCGACTCGAAGACGCGCGCCGAGGTCATGCAGATCACCGACATCTTCAGGGCCAAGATCATCGACGTCCAGCCCAGGACGCTCACCATCGAGATCACGGGCGACGAGAGCAAGGTCGAGAAGTTCATCGAACTGATGAAGGCCTTCGGCATCCTCGAACTGACGCGGACGGGCAAGGTGGCTTTGCCGCGCAAATGAGGCGGGACGGCGGGGGCACGGGTTCGCGGGTTCGGCTTTCTATTTGACGCCTGGCGCCTCCTCCGGCGAACATCGGGTCCGGTTGGTTCGAGTCCTGGAGCCCGACACACGGGTGGGGCCAGGCGGATCGACAGACAGACAGAGACACAACCCGGTGTGGCTATGTGAATGTCACACCACCATCACGGCATATCGACCATGGCAACTATCGATTTCGGCGGCACACGGGAACAGGTCATCACGCGCAAGGAATTCCCGATGGCCAAGGCGCGCAAGGTCCTCAAGAACGAGGTCATCGCCATCATCGGCTACGGCGTCCAGGGCCCGGCCCAATCGCTCAACCTGCGCGACAACGGCTTCAACGTCATCGTCGGCCAGGCCAGCCAGTTCAAGCGCGACTGGGACCGCGCCGTCCAGGACGGATGGAAACCGGGCAAGACGCTCTTCGAGATCGACGAGGCGGTCCGCCGGGCCACGATCGTCCAGATTCTGGTCTCCGATGCCGCCCAGCGCGCCGTCTGGCCCGTCATCAAGGCCAACCTCAAACCCGGCGACGCCCTCTATTTCTCCCACGGATTCTCGATCGCCTACAGGAAGCAGACCGGCGTCGTGCCCCCCGCCGACGTCGACGTCATCATGGTCGCCCCGAAGGGGTCCGGCACCTCGGTGCGCCGCAACTTCCTGACCGGCGCCGGCATCAACTCGAGCTTCGCCATCGAGCAGGACGCCACCGGACGCGCCGAGGAGCGCTGCCTGGCGATCGGGATCGGGATCGGATCGGGCTACCTCTTCCCCACCACGTTCGAGCACGAGGTCTTCAGCGACCTGACCGGCGAGCGCGGCGTGCTCATGGGCGCCCTGGCCGGCATCATGGAGGCCCAGTACGATGTGCTGCGCGCCAACGGCCACACGCCGAGCGAGGCCTTCAACGAAACGGTCGAGGAACTGACCCAGAGCCTTATCCGGCTGGTCGACGAAAACGGCATGGACTGGATGTACTCGAACTGCTCGGCCACCGCCCAGCGCGGCGCGCTCGATTGGAAGCCGCGGTTCAGGAAGGCCGTCCTGCCGGTGTTTAAGGAGCTTTATCAGCGCGTCAAGACCGGCAAGGAATGCACCCGTGTGCTCAAGGCGTGCGGCGCCCCCAATTACCAGGCCCAACTCCAAAAGGAACTGCGCGCGATCCGCGATTCCGAGATGTGGCAGGCCGGTGCCGCCGTGCGCGCTCTCCGGCCCAAGGAACCCGCCCGCGCCATCGCCAAAGGCACCAAAGGCATCGCGGGCCGCGCAGCGAACTGACACCTGTCCATTCTCCGACTCCGCGGTTGAAGTTCCCGCAATTCGCGACGATCTTGGACCGCAAGGAGGAGAATGGGATGACCTACGAGCGTTTCGAGGACCTGCCGGTTTGGCGGGAAGCGGCTGAACTCTACGAATGGACGGAAGACCTGCTCGAAGACGAGACGTTCCAGGCCACACGCGGCTATCGCGATCAGCTCGACCGAGCGGCGTTGTCCGTTTCCAACAACATCGCCGAGGGCTTCGAGCGCGGGACGACCAACGAACTCTTGTCGTTCCTCTACATCGCTCGCGGGTCCGCCGGCGAGGTGCGGTCCATGCTCACTCTGAAGCTGCGCCGGGCTGGCAAGGCCGGTTGGCCCGCCGATCTGCAAGCTCGAATCTCGAATCTGAAGTCCCTCGCCGAGAACTGTTCTCGCCAACTCCGTGGCTGGGCTGATTCGCTGCAAAACTCGGCGATCAAGGGGCAACGCCACCTGACTGATCAATCGCGTGCCGCGGACGAGCGCCGGCAACGGGCGGCGGCCTTCGAGAAAAGGCTGCTGCGCGGACTCCCCGCCTGGCATCCGAAACGCAGGGAGGCGGAGGCCGATGGCCTCATCTGAAATCTCAAATCTCAAATTTGAAATCTCAAATTTGTGATTTGAGATCTGAAATTTGAGATCTTGGATACAAGTCATTCGTGATTCATGGCCGCGGTTTGGGCTCTGACGAGCGCGGCCATGAAAGAACTGACTCTTAAGGGTGATCCTGAGCAGAGCTTGTAGTTGATACTGCTCAGCCCTCTAACCCAATAGAAGGATACCGCTGCCCGGTCTCGCGTTTGAACCGGGCAGCCGAAGTTCACCGGCTTTCAAGCCTCAAGTGCGGCGGCGCAATGCCCCATATGCCAGCAGACCGATTGCCCCGAGAATGGCAGACCTGCTCGGCTCCGGAACGATTGGCTTCATGCGCCAAATGCCAACACCAGGATTTGACTCCGCCGGTCGAGGCTCTACCATGCCGCCCGTTTGTCGAGGGTGTCGTGGCTCGCAGGGAACTGACACCCAACACATTCAACAAGACGTTCCTTTGAACGTTGAGCGTTGAGCGTTGAACGTTGAACGTTCGTTACATCTGACTTGTGCATTGTGATCATGGCTATTCGAGGGGCGCATCGCGCGCCGGGTTCCTTCGTTCTATGAGCCGCGTTCTCGCGACGGGTGTCGGAGCGCTCAGCCTCGCCTCCGGCCTGGCCGCGTCCGACGCGCCGGACGCCGGGCCGCTGGCGTCCGAGTGGGAAGGCCCGCACGGGGGCGTGCCGCCGTTCGACCGGGTCGAGGTGGCGCATTTCAAACCGGCCTTCGAGACCGCGATCGGGGCTTACCGGGCCGAGATTCGACAGATTGCCGACCAGGCCGCTCCGGCCAGTTTCGACAACACGATTGCGGCGCTCGAGAGAGCGGGGCGCGCCTTGGATCGGGTCGAGGCCGTTTACGGCGTCTGGGGCTCGACGATGAGCACGCCGGAGTTCCGGGCCATCGAGCAGGAGTTGGAGCCGAAGCTGGCGGCGTTGCGCGACGAGGTTTTTCAGAACGAGACGCTTTTCAAGCGCATCGACGCCGTCTACCAGTCGCCGGACAAGGCCCGGCTGACGCCCGAACAGCAGCGCCTGGTCTGGCTGCACCACACGGAGTTCGCCCGGGCCGGCGCGCGGCTCGACGCCGCCGGCAAGGCGCGCGTCGCGGCCATCAACCAGCGCCTTGCGACCCTCTACACCACGTTCAGTCAGAATCTCCTCGCCGACGAGGAAGGCTACGCCACGGTGATCGCGGATGCCGCCGGGCTGGCCGGGCTGCCGGAGTCGTTCCGGGCCGCCGCGGCAGCCGAGGCGGAGGCGCGCGGGCAGAAGGGCCAGTGGGTGATCGCGAACACCCGGTCGAGCGTCGAGCCGTTCCTGACCTACTCGACCCGGCGCGACTTGCGCGAGCAGGTCTGGCGCAACTTCGTCAGCCGCGGCGATCATTCCGGCGCGCACGACAACAAGGCGTTGATCCCTGAAATCCTCGGGCTCCGGGCCGAGCGGGCACGGCTCCTGGGCTACGCGACCCACGCCCACTGGCGGCTCGAGAACTCGATGGCTCGGACCCCCGAGCGGGCGATGGAATTGATGGAAGCGGTCTGGAAACCGGCCCTGGCGCGCGTGCGCGAGGAGGTCGCCGACATGCAGGCGATCGCCGACGCCGAGGGCGCGGGAATCAAGATTGCGCCTTGGGACTACCGCTTCTACGCCGAGAAGGTCCGCAAGGCGAAATACGACCTCGACGAGAACGAGGTGAAACCCTACCTGCAGCTCGACAAGCTCCGCGAGGCGATGTTCTGGACGGCCGGCCAAATCTATGGGCTGGCTTTCACGCCCGCACCCGACATCCCGGTGTATCATGGCGACGTTCGTGTCTGGGAGGTTCGAGGCGCCGACGGACGCCACGTCGGGTTGTTCTACTTCGATCCGTATGCACGGGCGGGCAAGCGGTCGGGGGCCTGGATGAACGCCTATCGGAACCAGGAACGGTTCGAGCGCCCGATCACGACGCTGGTCTCGAACAACTCGAATTTCATGAAAGGGGGGGCGGCCGAGCCGGTTCTGGTGTCCTGGGAGGATGCCAAGACGCTTTTCCACGAGTTCGGCCACGCGCTGCACGGCCTTTGTTCGGACGCGACCTACCCGTCGCTGTCGGGCACGCGCGTGCCGCGCGATTACGTCGAACTGCCCTCGCAGATCAACGAGCGCTGGCTGGCGACGCCCGAGGTGCTCAACCGCTTCGCGCTCCACTCGAAGACCGGAGAGCCCATGCCGGCCGCGCTGGCCCAGCGCATCCAGAAGGCTTCGAAGTTCAACCAGGGGTTCGCCACGACCGAGTTCCTGGGCAGCGGCCTGATCGACATGCGACTGCATTTGGCCGGGGAGCGGGCGATCGACCCGGCGGCATTCGAGCGCGATGAACTGGCGCAACTCGGCATGCCTTCCGAGATCGTCATGCGCCATCGCATGCCGCAGTTCGCCCATATCTTTGCCGGCGAAGGCTACTCCGCCGGCTACTACAGCTACCTCTGGGCCGACACGCTGACCGCCGATGCGGCGGAGGCGTTCCTCGAAGCCGGCGGCCTCTACGACAAGTCCATCGCCGCGCGGTTCAAACGTCACGTGCTTTCCGCGGGCAACACGGTCGAGCCGGCCGAGGCTTACCGGCAATTCCGCGGGCGCGATGCCGGCATCGCCGCGCTCATGCGCGATCGGGGATTTCCGGTGCCTGCCGGGGCGAAGTGACGCGCCGGGCCTTCGATCGCATTATGAAACGCACTGACCACAAGACGGAACTCGAAGACCAGGCGCACTCCGATGCGCCGGAAGACGCGGACGCTGTTCCAGACGCCGCCCCCGCCGAATGCCGGAAGGGGGTTAAGTCCGCCCGAAGCCCCTCGAACCACGTGCCGCGCCTGCTCGAGAAGACGCGCGCGTTCCGCACTTCGGAGGAAGTGCGCCGCCTGGGGCTCTATCCGTATTTCCGAACCATTTCCTCGGCGCAAGACACCGAGGTCATTATCGGCGGGCGCAAGGTGCTGATGCTGGGGTCCAACAGCTACCTGGGGTTGACCAACCACCCGAAGATCAAGGAAGCCGCCAAAGCGGCGGTGGACAAGTACGGGGGCGGCTGTGCCGGGTCGCGGTTCCTCAATGGGACGTTGGACATCCACCTCGAACTCGAGGAGGCGCTGGCGCGGCTGGTGCAAAAGGAGGCGGTGCTGCTCTACAGCACCGGGTTCCAGGTCAACCTGGGGGTCATCAGTTCGCTGGTCGGCAAAGGGGAGTATGTGCTCGCCGACAAGAGCGATCACGCGAGCATCGTCGAAGGCTGCCTCCTGTGCCAGGGCAAATTCGTCCGCTTCGCCCACAAGGACATGGCGGCGCTCGAGAACCGGCTTCAGATGATCGAGCGCGAGACCGGCAAGCTGATTGTGGTCGACGGCGTGTTCAGCATGGAGGGCGACATCATCCAGCTACCCGATCTGTGCAAGCTGGCGAGGGAGTACGGGACCGTTGTCATGGTCGACGACGCCCATGCCATCGGCGTGCTCGGGGATCGAGGGGCGGGCACGGCGAACCATTTCGGCCTGACCGATGAGGTGCACCTCATCATGGGAACGTTCAGCAAATCGCTCGCCAGCCTGGGCGGTTTCATCGCCTCCGACAAGGCCACGATCGATTATCTCAAACACCACTCGAAGCCGCTGATCTTCAGCGCCAGCATGAGCCCGGCAAACGTCGCCGCCGTGCTCGCCGCCCTCAAGATCATGACGGGCGAGCCGGAGCGCATCCAGCGGCTCTGGCACAACACCGACCGCATGAAGCAGGGCCTGCTGGCGCTCGGTTTTGACCTTGGGGCATCGCAGACGCCGATCCTGCCCGTGTACGTGCGGGATTTGTTGACGACATTCAAGTTCTGCAAACAGCTCCAAGAGCAGGGCGTGTTCGTCAAC
>DAOOQY010000043.1:0-12813 GCA_035389025.1 Verrucomicrobiota bacterium | reverse complement strand
CCCTTATCCTGGGCTGCCTGCGGCATTCGCAAACGCGGCCAGGGCCGGGCCGATGTCGGCCCGGGTCACGTTCAGGTTTGTGACGGCCCGAATGGTCTGGGGACCCGTCGCCAAGACCCTCACGCCGGACGCTTCCAGGCGTTTCGCCACCGTCGATGCCGCCAGGCGTGTCAGGCGGATCAACACGATATTGGTCTGCACGTGTGCGGGGTCGATGTCGATGCCCGTGAGGCTGGCGAGTCCCTCGGCCAGCGCGCGCGCATTGGCGTGGTCGTCGGCCAGGCGGGCGCGGTGGTGTTCGAGCGCGTGCAGGGCGCCGGCGGCGAGGATGCCGGCCTGGCGCATGCCGCCGCCGAATTGTTTCCGGAACCGCCTGGCCCTGGCGACGAAGTCGCGCGTGCCAGCCAATGCCGAGCCTACTGGCGCGCCCAGGCCTTTCGAAAAGCAGACATTGACCGAATCGGCCAGCGCCGCGTAGGTCCGCTCCGGAACGCCGGTGGCGACCGAGGCGTTCCAGAGACGCGCGCCGTCCAGATGCATCTTCAGGCCGGCGGCGCGGGCGGCTTCGGCCACGGCCCTGAGGGTCTCGAGAGGCCACAGACTTCCGCCCCCGCGGTTGTGGGTGTTTTCGACACAAACCAGGCGCGGTCGCGGAAAGTGTTGGTCGGGCGGGCGCAGCGCGGCGCGGAGGTCGTCGGCGGTGAAGACGCCGCGGCGGCCCTGCAGACACCGGCATGTGACTCCCGACAATGCGGCGGGGGCGCCGGCCTCGTAGTAGTGGATGTGGGCCTCGGCCTCGATGAGCACTTCATCGCCCGGCTCGGTCTGCGCGCGCACGGCAACTTGATTGGCCATCGTGCCCGAGGGCATGAAGAGCGCATCTTCCTTGCCGAGCAACTCAGCGGTCCGCTCCTCGAGCCGCCGCACGGTCGGATCCTCGCCGAAGACGTCGTCGCCGACGTCCGCCTGGGCCATCGCCTGCCGCATGGCCGGAGTCGGCAAGGTGACGGTGTCGCTGCGCAGATCGATGCGCCTCGCTGGATTCGCCTGGTCGTGGTGTGTCATGACTGGCCGCGATCGTAGCCGGTCGGGGCATGGTTGGCGACGGCCATGTTCAGCCACAGATTGTACTGATGAGAACCTGTCTGAGAACGCGTTGGGCCGATGACCCTGAGACATTCAACGTCCAACTCTCAACTCTCAACTCTCAACTCTCAACTTGACTGCCGGCCTCTTGGAGTGCGTCGGTCTTGACCTTCGCAAGTCTCAAGCCGGCCAAATGGGAGGTTGGGATGCATGCCTTCAGCCAGGGCTATTTCGGCGCGCAGGAGATCGTGCAGCGTGACGACGCCCACGGGCGCGCCGCCGGTTTTGGCGCAGACCACGACCATGCCGGACGGCGACTCGATCAGGAGCTGCTGCAAGGCGCGGACGCTTGTTTCGGGGGTGCAACTTGCGGGCTGGGCGAGCCGGAGCGGGTGGTTTTCGGCAAGGGCTGCTTCGGCTTCGGCGCGCGTGAGGACGCCTTGAAGCGTGCCATCGATCCAGACGGGAAACCGCTCGTACGGGTGGTCGCGCAAGAGGTTCCGGAGGTGCGCCGATTCGAGGTTCCCGGCGAGCACCGGGGCGCGAGTGGCGAGAGTGGCCACCGATTGTTGTTGCCAGGAGGCCAGGTCGCGGGGGGGAATCAGGTGTTCGAGGCGGTGCCCGTCCTGGATCAGGATGGCGTCATAGAAGTTATGGGGGAGCAAGCGGCGGCTGATCGCCTGGCTGACGAGGGCGCCGAGCATCAGAGCCGGCACGAGTGCAAATTCGTGTGTCATCTCGAAGACGATCAGGATGCCCGTCACCGGGGCGCGCACCACGGCGCCGAGGCAGGCGCTCATGCCCACGACGGCCAGGAGGACCTGGTCCGGCGGGCTCGCGTGTCCCAGCGTGCCGGCCAGGCCGCCCAGGAACAGCCCGCACATGCCGCCAAAGAAGAGAGTGGGCGAGAAGATGCCGCCGCATCCGCCGAAGCCGTAGCAGGCGATGGTCGCGAGCAGTTTCGACGCGAGCAACACGCCGGCCATTTGCCAGCTTAACTGGTTGGCCAGTCCGGCGGAGAGATCGTCGTAGCCGAGGCTGAACACCCCCAGGTGACCGGTCCACACGAACACCGTCACTCCCAGCGCCCACGTCACCAGCCCGCCAAGTGCCGGTCGCAGCCAGAGCGGGAGTCCGACCAACGCGCGGTGCTGTCGCTGATTGCGCAAAGCGAGCGTGGTTTTCTGGAAGGCGACTCCTGTGAGGGCGGCTGCGGCCGCGACGACCGGCACGTAGAGGTACACGATCCAGTCTGACGGTTCGACTGCTCCGAGGATGAACGAAGGCTGTTTCCCGATCACGGCATGGACCACGAACGCCCCCAGCAACGATGCGAGCAACACGCTGCCCAGAATGCGGCTGTTCAGGTCCTGCACGATCTCCTCGAGCACAAATGTCACCGCGGCCAGCGGCGTGTTGAACGCTGCCGCCAATCCGGCGGCCGCGCCCGCCGCAGCCGGCAGCCGCCGATCCTGCTTCGGCTCGCCCAGGGCGCCCGCCAGATTCGATCCGACCGCGCCGGCCAGTTGGACGCTTGGTCCTTCGCGGCCCAGGCTTGAGCCGCCGCCGATGCTCAGGATGCCGGCGAGGAATTTCACCCACGCCACGCGCCACGGCACATAGCCGAAGTCCTTCCAGAACGACGCCTTGAGCTGCGGGATGCCGCTGCCGCGCGCCTCCTGGCAAAACAGGGTCAGCAGCCAACCCGCCGCGAGCGTGGTGCTGAGAATGACGGCCAGACTGCCGAGGAGGAAAACGGGCCGGGTTTGGGCGGACAGGGGCACAAATGTGCCCTGATAGAGCCAGGAAATGCCCAGTTGAAATGCGACGGTCGCTGCGCCGGCTGCCAGGCCGTAGAGACACGTCTGCGCGACCGCCCGGGTCTGCCTGGGAAGCTTCTGCAACAACTGGACGAGCCACTTCATCCGTCGCCTCCCCGATTCCACCGGCAGCCAACGTGAATCGCAAGCTATTCTGATTCCGCAAGGGCCCACGGTTTGGGGTGCCCGGCTTCGTGGCGGTCACGACCCCGTGAAGCATGCGGGCAAGCTGTTGCACGTTCCACATTGCGCGCGGGGTGGCCCGTGGCTAGTCTCCGCGCGTGTCCGACATGCCAACGCCCGCCAGCGGAGTCGACAACCCGGTGTCCACGTCTCGAACCGACGGCGGCCGCGACGTCGCGCCGGCTGCAGTGGCGCGGGGGGTCTACCTCGGTCTCGAGCGGACGATTTGCTCGGTGATCCGGGGGCAGGCGGCCGCGGTGCGCCGGCTGCTGGCGGCGTTCGCCAGCGGCGGCCATGTCCTGCTCAACGACTATCCGGGCACAGGCAAGACCACACTGGCCAAGTCCCTCGCCCGCGCGATGTCGGCCCGGTTCACCCGGATCCAGTTCACGCCGGACCTGTTGCCATCGGACATTCTCGGCGTCGCCATCTTCGATCAGCCCACGGGCGAGTTCCGATTCCACGAAGGCCCGGTGTTCACCAACATCCTTCTGGCGGACGAGATCAACCGGGCGTCGCCCCGGACGCAGTCGGCCTTGCTCGAAGCGATGGCGGAGGGCCAGGTGAGCGTCGAGGGCGAACGGCGCGTTCTGCACGAACTCTTCTTCGTCGTTGCAACACAGAACCCGATCGAGTTTCGCGGGACGTATCCCCTGCCGGAGGCGCAGATGGACCGGTTCGCCCTGCAACTGGATCTGGGCTATCTGGCGCCAGAAGACGAGGCGGCTGTGCTCGAAGCGCAGATGCATGATCATCCCCTGGACCGGGTCGAGGCGTGCGCGACGCTGGCCGATGTGCTCGAGCTGCGCCGGGCTGTCCAGGGCGTGCGCGTGAGCGACGAGATGCGGCGTTACATCGTTGCGCTGGTTGCGGCGACGCGAAAGACGGCCGGGGTGCGTCTGGGGGCCAGTCCGCGCGCCTCACTGTCTCTGATGAAAGCGAGTCAGGCGCTCGCCCTGTTCGACGGGCTCGATTGCGTGACGCCCGACCAGGTTCAGGAAATCGCCGTTCCCACCCTGGGCCACCGGCTCGTGCTCGATCCGCAGGCGCAGTACTCGGGTCAGAGTCAGCGCAGCGTGGTGGAGGACATCCTGCGCCAGGTCCCCGTGCCGGCCTGAGGCGCGTGTTTCACACCCCGACGGTGCAGAGGGCGGTCAGACTTCGCTGGAGAACTGCCATGCGGGTCATGCGGACGTAAGACTCCGCGGAGCCGGATGGAACGTTCGCGAATTCATGATCTGCCCCGCTTCATGAGGCACGCGTGGCTCTGTGTGCTCTGTGCCTCTGTGGTGAATCCCGCTCCTCGACCGCGGCCTCGCTGACACCAGGTCGAAACTTGAATTTGTGGAGGCAATCGCTATGGTGGCGCCGCTTCCCGATGAAACCTCGCGCGCCAACCCGGACAGCATTTCGCCCAAGTCCATTGCGATGGGCGATCGGGCTGCTGCCGATTGTGGCGGCCCTGGGCGCGGGCTGGGCCGCGGACCCGCCCAAGCGCGTCTTGATCCTCGATTCGTTCGGGCGCGACTCAGCCCCATGGAGCTACAGCACGCCGGTGATCAAGACGGAGCTGGCCTGGCAGCTTTCGACGCCCATCGAGGTTCATGAGGTCTCGGTCGAGGATTCGCGTTTTGGCGACACGAAGGCGCAGGCGGCCTTTATCGAGTATCTGCGGGCCCTCTTTCACTCGAGGAGCCCGGACCTGGTGGTGCCGGTGGGGGGGCAGGCGGCGCGGTTCTGGACCGACCATCGTCAGGCGCTGTTTCCCTCGACGCCCGTGGTGTTCGGGGCCATTGATGCGCGTTTGGTGGAGACTGTGCGGCCGTCGACGAACGACGCTGTTGTGGCCTTCAAGCTCGATCTGTCGGCGGCGATCGAGATCATGCTCGAGGTGCTGCCGGACACAACCAATGTGGCGGTGGTGTTCGGCGACTCGCCGCTCGAACGGTTTTGGCGGGCGCAGTGCAGGCAGGCGTGGGCTCCGTTCACCAACCGGCTCCACTTCACGTGGTTTGAGGGAATGTCCTTCGAGGACATCTGTGTTCGCGCGGCGCATCTGCCGCCACGGTCGGCAGTGGGGTACGGGTTGTTGGCGGTCGATGCGGCGGGCATTCCCCATACGGAACCGCAGGTGGTGCGGCGCCTCTCCGCGGTCGCGAATGCCCCCGTGTTCGGGTTGTACGAGGAGCAACTGGGCCATGGAATCATCGGCGGCAGGCTGGTCTCCGGCGCGTCGCTGGGCCGGGCTGCAGGGCAGATCGGCGCGCGCATTTTGCAGGGCGAGCCGCCTGCCGCAATCGCGCCGTGGGTGGCCAGCGCGGGCCCGCCGACTTTTGACTGGCGCGAACTGCACAGGTGGGGAATTCCCAACCGGCAGTTGCCGCCCGGAAGCGTCGTGCGGTTCCAGCCTCCCTCCGTCTGGGAACGGTATCGCTGGTTCATTTTGGCCGCGCTGTCGGTCATGCTGGCCCAGGCCGCCACGATCGCCGCCATGCTGCTTCAGCGCACGTGGCGGCGGCGCGCCGAGACCTCGGCCTATGCGCTCAGCGGGCGGCTGATCACGGCCCAGGAGGACGAACGCCGTCGCATTGCGCGCGATCTGCACGACGACCTCAATCAGCGTCTGGCCCTGCTCTCGCTCGAACTCGATCTGGCCGGTCGCGGGGACGGACGGTCAGGGTTGCGCCCGACTCTCGACGCGCTGGCGGGGCAGGTCAAGGACCTGTCCTCGGATGTCCACGAGCTTTCGTATCGGCTGCATCCCGCCAAGCTCGATCAAGTGGGGCTTGTCACGGCAGCGCAAGCCCTCTGCAACGAGTTGTCGGCGCAGTCGGGCCTGCGAATCCGGTTCACGCATGGCGAGATTCCCCGCGGGGTGCCGATGGAGACCTCGTTATGTGTGTACCGGGTGTTGCAGGAAGCGCTCGGCAACGCCATCGCCCACAGCCACGCCGCGCAGGCATGCGCCGATCTGGACATGTCCGACAGCCGACTCTGCCTGACGGTGTCGGACGACGGTTGCGGATTCGATCCGGTCCAGGCGCGGCGCGCCGACCGGCTCGGGCTGCTGTGCATGGAAGAGCGCGCGCGCCTGGCCCAAGGACAACTCGAGATTCGATCCGGACCCGGTCGCGGGACGATCATCGAGCTGACGGTGCCGATTCGGGCCCGGAACGGCGCCTCGGGAGACGGCGCATGAGCAGGCCCCGCGTCTTATTGGCCGACGATCACGTCCTCCTGATCGAGGCGCTGCGCAAGCTGCTCGAACCCGCCTTCGAGGTGGTGGCCGTCGTCACTGACGGGCGCGCGTTGGTTGAGACGGCGCTCCGGCTGAGGCCGGATGTCGTGGTTGCGGACATCGGGATGCCCCGGCTCAACGGTCTGGACGCCGCGGAACAGTTGGGGACGCGGCTGCCTGGGGCCAGGATCGTGGTTCTGACCGTCAACGAGGATCCGGAGATCGCAGCCGAGGCCATCCGGCGCGGGGCGCAGGGCTACGTGCTCAAGAAATCCGCCGCGACGGAGTTGTTCACGGCGATTCGCGCCGTGTTGGAGGGCCGGCACTACGTCACACCCCTCATCACCCGCGATCCGACGATGTCGTTCGTGACGCGGGCCCGGCGGAGCCAACGCGCCATCGATCTCACCCCGCGTCAGCGCGAGGTGCTGCAGTTGCTGGCGGAAGGGAGGTCGATGAAGGAGGCGGCGGACATTCTCAAAGTCACGCCACGGACGATCGCTTTTCACAAGTACACCATGATGGAGCAGCACGGTCTCAAGACCGGGGCGGAACTGGTCCAGTACGCCGTCCGGCTCGGCCTGGTGACCGGCCTCGGCCCCTCGACTCCCACATGTCAGTTCTGATGTCCCTTTTTGTGAGGTGATTCCCTGTGCGTTTGTGCGTGGTTCTGTGGGGTTGCCTCTTGATGGTGAACCGTGGCCCAGAACAACGAACTGGAATGACGATCTCGTGTTCAAAGCGCATCACTCGACCGCGATCACCTGACCCGACACAGCGTCGACGACCGGCCGTTGATCGCGATGGTGCGCAGGCCATCGCCCGGCGGCACCCGCAACGAAATCGCCTGGCGCGGATGCCGAACGCATCAGCGGGTCAGCAGCGTCCATCAATTCGCCGTAAACCAGGAAGAGCGGCATCGCGTCCCAGGTCGATCTCCGCATCCATCTCGACGCGGCCCCTGGTACGGTCTTGATGTGTTACCGGTCCCGTTCCACGACCGGAATGCCCAGGAACACGCCGACGTCCTTGATCTGCTGGCGCAGGTCGCCCAGGGTTGCGTTGCGGTGAATCCCGTACAGGTTAGGCCGGAACTCGCGCTGGAGTTTCTCCGCATTTTCGATGCGCGCGACGACTTTGGCGGTGCACATGACGTTGTCCAAATCCTCGGACCCGCCGTAGACCTCCTTGCCGTTCACGATTTGGCCGGTGTGCAACCGGATTTCCCGGTTGAGCGCATGCACCTCCCAGAGGGTCACAGGCTCGCCGACCGGCCATTCGGCCGTGATTCCTGTCGAGGAGCCGGGCTCGTCCGGTTTGTCCCGGACCGGGCTCTCGGCATGCGGGCGGATGGTGTAGGGCATGATGCGGTCGTCGCCATAGGGATTGACCGGGATTCCGCAATGCAGGATCACCTCGACGAGGTTGTGGGTGTCGTAGAAGAAATCGCCCAGCATGCTGGGGCGGCCGGTGAGCAGGTAACCGAGCACCTGGCCGACCAGGAGGTCGGGATAGTTCTGGCAGACAGCCTGAATTCCCCTTCGCTTGAAGCCCAGTTCGAGCCCGAGGCCGGGATTGTGCAGGTCTTCGCGTTTCCCGCTGGCGATGATCTCGTTGGTCTGGTGCTTCACCATCAGGATTCTGGTCTTCTTCAACTCAGCCACCACCTGAATGAGCCTGATCTTGTAGACCAGGTCCTGGAACATCGCTTCCCGAACCGATGGCGCCGAGAGATTCCTGCGGTCCAGTTGGGCGGTCAGGATTCGCCCATTCGAGTAGTTTGTTCCATGCTTGAGGACGTTGTTCTGCTCATCGGTTTGGCCGGTGGCAAACAGGTGATAAGGATGGGCGTCCATGAACTCGAACAGATTGTAGACCACAATGGTGGGCAGTCCCGTGAAGGCCAAACGGCAGTCTCCGGACATCCTGCCCACGATCAGGACGCCGTCGTAGAGCCCGGGGTGATTCTTCACTTCGTCATAACCGGCCCCGGCGTCGCCTTGGCACCGGATGAAGTCGACGCCGGTGCATGCGGCCTGGAGGTTCTTGATAACCTCGTCATGCGTCATGAAGCTCGCTGGGGCGCCTCCCGAACCGGTGCAGCCGCACCCGCCCGAGGTGAAGATCGTGAAGACCTTGACAGGGTTGCTTTGGGCGGGCGCGACGCACAGAGGGAACGCGATCCATGCGAGCAGGAGCGACAGGGTTTTCATGTGGTGTGAGAGGCGGTGATTGAGGGTTGGGGGGGCACTTGTTGCCGGGGCGGTCTTAGGCGAACGGCAGCCGTGTGCAAATCAATCCCGCGGCAATCAGCGGCGCAAATTCGCCGTGAATCCTGAAAAACCTTGGCACGACGGGCGGGAAAGCTAGGCTCGCGGCCCGGAATTCCGCCATGTCAAGGGTCCGTTGCATGCCAGTCAAAGAACTTCCTCGCGCGCTGGTGAGGCTGGCCGGTTGTGGGCCTGCGGAAGGCCAAACGTCTTCGTCGCAATGAGAGCGGGCTTGACCATCGAAGCGCTGATCGCGATGGGTGTGTGCGTTCTGGGGATTGCAAGGCTCTCGGGCGCAACAGCCGATGCGCCGGCCAGCGCGCCGAAGCGTGTGCTGATCGTCGAGTCGTTCGGGGGCGACATTGCGCCTTGGAACGCGATCGCGCCCGCCTTCAAGACGCGGCTGACACAGCAGTTGCAGGCGCCGGTCGAATTCCACGAGCCTTCGATCGAGACGGCTCGGGAGAACCAGCCCCAGGCGGAGTTGGCGTTTGCGGCGTATCTGCGCCAACTTTATGCGGCGCGGCAGCCGGACCTGGTCGTGCCGATCGGCTGGCCCGCGGCACAGTTTTGGAATCGACATCGCGAGGGGCTGTTTCCGTCCGCTCCCGTGGTGGTTGCCGGGCTTGAGAGCCGCATGCTGAGCCTGCTGACGCCAAGCTCGAACCGGACCGTGGTGACTTTTGAATTCGACCTGCGCGCCGGACCCGAAAGCGTCTTCGAGCTTTTCCCGGCAACGACGAATGTGGCGGTCATTGTCGGCGACTCGGTGCTCGAGCGTTTCTGGATCGCCGAGGTCGAGCGGGTCTGGACCGCCTTCACCAACCGGGCCGCCCTGGTCTGGTTCAATCAGATGTCCTTTCCGGAGATGTGCCAGCGGGCCGCCACCCTGCCGCCCCGCTCCGCTCTCATCTATGCTTCCCTGGCCGTGGACGCCACGGGGGTCCGGCACGGGCAAATGGAGGCATTGGACCAGATTCGCGCGGTGGCGAATGCGCCGCTGTTCGGCCCGATGGAGGAGTATCTCGGGCACGGCATTCTCGGGGGACGGCTCATTTCGAGCCGCTCCTTCGGACGTCAGGCGGCCGACATTGCGGCGCGTCTGCTTCGCGGCGAAGCGGCCGGGGCCGTTGCCTCGGCGGCGATCACACCGGGGCCGCCCACCTACGACTGGCGCGAACTGCAACGATGGAATCTTGACGAGCGGCGGTTGCCAGCGGGCAGCACCATCCTCTTCCGGCAACCTCCAGTCTGGGAGCGGTACCGCGGCTACATCCTCGGAACCGTCGCGATCATGGCCGCGCAGGCGGCGACGATCGCGGGGTTGGTGGTGCAGCGCGCCCGGCGCCGCCGGGCCGAGGCTTCGGCCTACGAGCTTGCAGGCCGCCTGATCTCGGTGCAGGAGAAGGAGCGCCAACGCCTCGCGGGCGAACTGCACGACGGGTTGAGCCAGGACCTGCTGGTCATCGCCAACCAGGCCCAGTTGAGCCTCACCCAAACCGCCGAGACGCCCGGGATCGCCGCGCGGTTGACCGAAATCGCCCAATCGGCCCACAGCGCCCTGCAGCAGGCCCGGCGCCTGGTGCACAACCTGCGCCCCGGCCTGCTTGAGGAACTCGGGCTCACCGAAGCGATTCAAGCCAGCGCCGAGAAGATCGCCCAGGCCGGCCGCCTGTCGGCAAAACTCGAAATCGCGGACATCGATGGCCTGCTGCCAGCCGAGTCCGAACTGAATCTGTTTCGCATCGTTCAGGAAGCGCTCAACAACATCCTCAAACATGCCGGCGCTTCCGAATTCCGAATCGTCCTGACCCAGGAGCCGACTGCTTTGCGACTGCTGGTCGAGGACAATGGCCGCGGCTTCGACCTGCGCCGGTTCACAGCGCCGTCGCCGGACCAACCGGGCCTGGGGATGCGCCAGATGTCCGAACGCATCCGCATGATCGGCGGGCGCATGGACCTCGATTCCCACCCCGGCCGGGGCACGCGCTTGATCGTCACCGTGCCACAGCCCAGAGATCCGATCACGCGCAGCCTTGTATAATGTCCGGGCTCAAGAAATCCTGATCCGCGATGAAACCCGTTCCTCCGGCCACCGTTCTGATCGCCGATGACCATCCGATCTTCCGGCGGGGTCTCCGCGGGATCATCGCCGGCGATTCCACGTTGCGATTGGCCGGCGAGGCGGCGGATGGCGAGCAGGCGTGGCGCCTGATCCAGGAACTGCGGCCGACGCTGGCCGTGTTGGACAACCACATGCCGAAGCTGACCGGGCTGCAAGTGGGGCGCCTGGTCTTCCAACACCGCGTGCCGGTCGCGTTGATCATGCTGACCGTGGACACGGAGGAAGCGCTGTTGAACAAGGCGCTGAACCTGGGCTTCAAAGGCTACCTGCTTAAGGAAACCGCCGCCGCCGACCTGCTGCAGGCGGTGCACGCCGTGGCGAAGGGCAACGCCTATGTCACGCCGGCACTCTCCGATGCCCTGATCCGCCGACAACGCGCCGGCATCGAGTTGCGGGCGCAGAAGCCGGGTCTGGACAAACTCAGCCCCAGCGAGCGCGCAGTCCTGAAACTCATCGCCGAGGATCGCACCAGCAAGGAAATCGCCGCTCTTCTGGGCTGCAGCCATCGCACGGTGGATACACACCGCCAACACATCTCCCAAAAACTCGAACTGAGCGGCACCCACAGCCTGCTCCGCTTCGCCTTCGACCACAAATCCGAGCTTTGACAGGGCTCCGCCTCGGGCCAAAGGCCACTCCACCTCCTCCGTGTTGGCGCGTATGCCCTTCTCCGTGTTCACACGGACTCCCAAATGACGCGGCGCGGCGAGAGAATCCGCTTCCAGCAGTGCACAAGATCCTGATCGTGGACGACGACCTGCGGATGCGCCGGATGGTCAGACAGGTCGTGGATAGCTTCGCCAGCCAGATTGTCGAGGCCGGCGACGGCGACGAGGCGCTTGCGGCATGCGCGGCTGAACGCCCCGATTGGGTGTTGATGGATTGGCGGATGAAGCCGATGGACGGCCTGTGCGCCACGGTGGAGATAACGGCCCGTTATCCGGGGACTCGTGTTGTCCTTGTTTCACAATACGACGATCCGAGATTGCATGCGGCCGCCTTGCGGGCAGGCGCGTGCGCGTGCGTTCTCAAGGAGAATCTCTCGCAGGTGCCGGCCATCATTCTGGGGTCATCCCCAACCGAAAAGCAGAACGTCTCGCAGGTGGGCGTTAGGGATCCTGCCGGGCTGATCGGTGACGACCGATCAGCAGAGCCGTGCCTGGAAGATTCAAACCCAAGACCGATCAGTGAAACCAAATCACAAGAGAGTCAATCGATGGCCGACAAAGGGCCGTGTCGAGTGGACTCACCAAACCTCCATCATCCGATGAAACGGTATCCAAACAGGACCTGTCACAAATCGCGCGCAGTGCTCGCGGCTCTTGCCGCGGCAACGGCACTCCTCACACCCCTGGCGCTCGGGCAGTTGCAGATCGATTCCTTCGGCGCAAACGGGCTCTTGAACTGGAGCGATCCAGCGGGGACCGGGACGCACTATGCGGTGCAGTGGGCTTCCTCGATCGAGGGCCCGTGGTACAACTGGAACGACGCCGTGGCCAGTCTGACCGGCCTGGGGCCCGCAGGGACGGCGTCCGTGCCGATGTTCTACCGCGTGGTGACGCCGGACCCGACCTACCGACCGACCGCCAGCTACAGCTACTTTGAGACGCTCGAGCCGTTCGACCCGCTGACGCCACTGGAAACGAATGAAATGCGGATCACGTTCATGGGGACGATGATCCCCTTGCCCGTGCGCCGGGCACAGGCCGAGATGAGCGTCTTCGTCGAGGTCGGCTGGACCCCGGACCCGGACGACACCGTGTATCAGGGGCGGGCGGTCGACCAGTTCGTCTTTGACTGCGGCGCCGGGGTGTCGGCCAACTACGCGGCGGCGGTGGTCGGATTCCGCCGGATGGACAAGGTGTTCATCAACCACCTGCACGGCGACCACATGAACGATCTCACCCACATCTACTGCTTCGGCCCCGCCGGAGATCGCAGGTCGCCCCTCTACGTCTTCGGGCAGAGCAAGTCTGAGGTGCCGGACCCTGTCACGGGAGTCACCTACGACGACGGGGTCAGCAATTTCTGCGCGGCGGCGCGCACGGCGTGGCGCTGGCACTCGGAGAGCTTCAGTTTCCAGCCGACCCG
>DAOOQY010000042.1:0-12853 GCA_035389025.1 Verrucomicrobiota bacterium | reverse complement strand
TTCTCGAGACCGAGGAAGTGGAAGCGGCCGCGGCGCCCTGACGCTTCCCCGGGCCCCATGTTTTCCGTGGAATTGTGACCACCGTGAAGGCGAAGACCCAACAATGCGGACCACTGCGGTGAGAAAGCGCAATTGTTCCCACTCGATGACTCGGCCCCATCACCTTCGATTCGCACTCAGCCTGATCGCCGCCTTCGTCGTGGCCGGCTGCCGCACCGCCGACGTGTCCGCCGGGTGGAGGCCGTTGTTCCCCGAGGATGGCGTGCCGCGGGGCTGGCTGGTGCGTCACTGGGCCGATCTGCGCAATCCGCCTCCGGCTGACGCCGAGTGGCGGGTGAGCGGGGGTGTCTTGAGCAACACGGGATCGCGCGGAACATGGCTGATCAGCGAAGCCGAGTACGGGGACTTCGAACTCGATTATGAGTTCAAACTGGGCGAGCGCGGCAACAGCGGCTGCGCGTTGCGCGCCCCCCTGATTGGCGACCCGGCCTTCGACGGTTTGGAATTGCAGATGGTTGACCTCCGTTACAACCCGGAGGCCACCCCGTCGGAGTTGACCGGGGGCCTCTACCGCGCGGTCGCACCGCGGCGCCAGTGCTATCGACCCACCGATTGGAACCGCTACCAGATCAACTGTCGCGGCCCGCGCATCCGCGTCATCCTCAACGGGGAGCAGATTCTGGATGTCAATCTCGACGCCCAGACCTCGTCGGCGAAGCGGCACAACGGCGAGGACGCCCCCCCATTGCGCCTCCGCCCGCGCCGGGGACACATCGGGTTTCAGGAGTTGAGCCGCGACGACGCGCGGGTCCAGATTCGGAATGCGCGAATCCGCCCGCTCGATTGAGCGGGTCCGCCCAGGTTCGGGCCCGGTCGAGGGGCGGCGGGGGTTTCAGGCGTATTCCTGGAGGGCTTTGACTCCGCAGCCGCGGCGTTTGAGGGCCGCGATGCCCAGGATCGCCGCGCGCGCGCCGCTCAAGGTGGTCATGATCGGGGTGCCGGTGTAGACGGCGGTGGTGCGGATTCGGACTTCATCCGATCGCGGGGCTTGGCCGGACGGGGTGTTCACGACGAGTTGAATCTCGCGGTTCTTGAGGAGGTCGAGGGCGTTTGGACGGCCTTCCTGCAGCTTGAAGATGGGCTGAACCTTGACGCCCGCCGCCGCCAGCACCTGTGCTGTTCCGGGGGTGGACACCAACTCGAATCCCAGCTCGGCGAAGCCTCGGGCGACAGCGGCGGCGTGCGGTTTGTCGGCATCGTTCACGCTGAAGAAGACGCGTCCGCCCAGCGGCAAGGGCGTGCCGGCGGCCATTTGGGACTTTGCGTAGGCGACGCCCAGATCGGCATCCAAACCCATTACCTCGCCCGTGGACCGCATCTCCGGGGAGAGGAGGATGTCCTGCCCGCGGAACCGGTTGAAGGGGAAGACAGACTCCTTGACGGCCCAATGGTCCGGCCAGGTTTCGGCAGTGAATCCGAGGTCGGCCAGAGTGCGTCCGGCCATGACACGGGCGGCCAACTTGGCCAGTGGCACGCCGATGGCCTTGCTCACAAAGGGCACGGTTCGGGAGGCTCGAGGATTGACTTCGAGCACATAGACGCGCTCGCCTTTGACGGCGTACTGGACGTTCATCAGGCCCACGACCTTGAGTTCGCGCGCCATCGCGTGCGTGTGCGCGCGGATTGTCCGCATCGAGGCGTCGGTCAACCCGTGCGGCGGCAGAACCATGGCCGCGTCGCCCGAGTGCACGCCGGCGAACTCGATGTGTTCGATCATGCCCCCCATCACCACGTGCCCGTGGTCCGGGGAAGGGAATTGACCGACATCGGCGATGCAATCGACGTCCACTTCCGTGGCGTCTTCGAGGAATTTGTCGACGAGCACGGGGCGTTGGGGCGACGCCTCGACGGCGAACCGCATGTAGTGCTGCAGTTCGGCATCCGAAAAGACGATTTGCATGGCGCGTCCGCCGAGGACGAAAGAGGGCCGGACCAGGACAGGATAGCCGAGCCTTTGGGCCGCCCGGAGGGCCTCCGTCTCGTTGGTGGCGATGCCGTTGGGGGGCTGCGGGATGTCCAGCTTCTGGAGCATGGCGGCGAACAACTCGCGATCTTCCGCGATCTCGATGCTGCTGGGCGAGGTGCCCAGCACGTTGACGCCGTTCCGCTCGAGATCGAGGGCCAGGTTGAGGGGGGTCTGCCCGCCGAACTGGGCGATGGCGCCCCAGCAGCGTTCGCGGCGGTAGATATGGAGGACGTCTTCGAGCGTGAGCGGTTCGAAGAAGAGGCGGTCGCTCGTGTCGTAGTCGGTCGAGACGGTCTCCGGATTCGAGTTGACCATCACGGTCTCGAATCCGTCCTCCTTGAGCGCGAAGGCAGCGTGGACGCAGCAGTAGTCGAACTCGATGCCCTGGCCGATGCGGTTCGGCCCCCCGCCCAGGATCATCACCTTGCGCCGATCCGAGGGCTTGACCTCGTCGTCGCCGCGGTCATACGTCGAGTAGTAATAGGGTGTGTGGGCCTCGAACTCCGCCGCGCACGTGTCCACCAGCCGATAGCTTGGGACCAGGCCAAGCCGGGCGCGCATGGCGCGCAGGTCGTCCTCGGACCGTCCGGTCAGGAAGGCCAGTTGTTTGTCCGAGAAACCGAGCGCCTTCGCCTTGGCCAGTTGTTCCGGTGTCATGGCAATGGAAGAGGGGTCCGCCGGCGGCCCGCAAGCTCGAGACTCCGGGCCCGGCGCGCCGCCGTGTCTATCGCACCCGCTCGAGGAGCCAGGGCAGGAGGGCGTCGATCTTCACCCGCACCTGCTGCCCCGTGTCCCGCTCGCGCACCGTCACGGTGTCCCGGAGTTCGGGCCCCCCCTCGCCGAGCGTGTCGAAATCGACCGTGACGCCGAACGGCGTGCCCGCTTCGTCCTGGCGCGCATAGCGGCGTCCGATCGATCCCGCTTCGTCGTAAAAGACCATCAGATGCGGACGCAGGAGGTCGCGGACCGCGCGGGCGGTGCGGACCAGGTCCGGCTTGTTCTTGAGGAGGGGGAAGACCCCCACCTTGATGGGGGCCACGCGGGGGTGGAAGCGCATGATCAGGCGCGTTTCCTTCTTGCCCTTGTCGTCGACGCTCTCGAGTTCCGTGAAGGCATGGGAGATTAGGGCGAGGATCAGGCGGTCCACACCCGCGGACGGCTCGATCACATGAGGGACGTACCAGCCCTTGGCCAGGGCATCGGCTTCGAGGCGCGCCTGGCTGGCCCCCTTCTCGGCCTCGATCCCGGTCCTCGACAGGTAGTTGCGCCGCCCCTCGAAGTAGCGCCGCCACAGGTCGTCCTTTCGATTCTGATCCAGCCTCGTCCATGCGGCCTTCAACTCCTCGTCGAACACCGTCATGGGCTTGCCGGCGAATCGCTGGTGCTGTGAGAGATCGAAATCGCTGCGCGCGGCGATGCCTTCGAGTTCCTGGGCTCCGAACGGGAACTGGTAGAGCAGGTCCACCGTGGCCCGCGCGTAGTGGGCCAGTTCCTCGGGCTTCTGCCAGTATTCTTCGAGCGAGGCGCGCGGCAGGCCGACCGATTCGTAGAACCGGATGCGCTGCTCGACCCAGTACTTGTGCCAGACTTCCCAGCCCCAGTCCGGCTGTGGCTCGCCCTGCCAGGCCCCGTCCTCCACCCGGGCAACATGCCCGCAAATCGCCTCGATGGCCTCGTCGGGCCGGATGAAAAATTCGAGTTCCATCTGCTCGAACTCGCGGGATCGGAAGGTGAAATTCCGCGGCGTGACCTCGTTGCGAAAGGCCTTGCCGACCTGGGCAATGCCGAACGGCACCCGTTGCCTCGATGTCTCGAGGACATTCTTGAACTGGGCGAAGATCGCCTGGGCGGTCTCCGGGCGCAGGTACGCCACGTTCTCCGCGCTCTGGACCGGCCCCACGCACGTCTGGAGCATCAGGTTGAACGGGCGCGGCTCGGTCAGTTCCGCGCCGTTCTCTGGGTTGTAGCGCATCGAGTCCCGGACCGATTCGGTGCCTGCCAGAATCAGGACCGGATTGCTCAGCCCGCGCGCCGCATAAAAGGCGCGTCCCACCTTGTTCGCGTACTCGGGGTGCTTGCCGGCAGGGATGAGCACGGAGAACGGTGCGTCGACGTGCCAGGCCGGATTGAGCCCGGCGCCCTTCACCGCATCCAGGAGGCGTGCCGCCTCGTCCACGGTCAGCGTCCGGTACCCGCCCACGAACGTTTCGGGGACGTCTTTGACTCCGGCCTGGGCCGCAGCTTCGAGCCAGCCGCCGCCGAAGGCGCCGGCATAACGGTGCACATCGCCGCTCTGAGGGTCGACCTGGTCCGCCCGGAACCGCTTTCGCGTCAGAAGGCAATCGCACATTGGATCACTGAACGTGTCGACGTGCCCGGAGGCCTTCCAGATGTCCGGGTGCATGATGATGGTCGCGTCGAGGCCCACGACATCGTCGCGCTGTTGAACCATCGTCCGCCACCAGGCGTCGCGGACGTTGCGTTTGAGATCGGCCCCCAGCGGTCCGTAGTCCCAAAAGCCGTTGATGCCGCCGTAGATTTCAGACGACTGAAAAATGAAACCGCGGCGCTTGCACAGGGAGACGATCTTCTCCATCAACTCGTTCGTTTTCGGTTCGGCCATAAAACAGGCAGTCTTTGGAAAGGAAGTCCCGATGTCAAGGCACCCCCAAATGAGAATCGCTTCTGCAGACGGTCGCTGTTGCAGGCTTGCCTTGGGGCATGGCTTTGACCATTCTGTCTGGGAACCCATGACCCGGAAGCGCATCCTGGTAATCGAAGACGACGATCTGCAGTACGAAATCTATGAAGAGGCGTTGTCCGACTATGACCTGACCCGGGCCAAGACGGGATCAGCGGCCCTCACCTGCGTTTCCAAGCAGCGTCCGGACGTCATCCTCCTCGATCATGTGCTGGCGCGGGGCGAACTCGGACTCGATTTTCTGCCCGAACTCAAGGAACTGCTGCCGTACGTGCCGATCGTCGTGGTGTCAGGCGCCCTCGAAGTCCAACAGCAGATCGAGGCCCTGCAGGGTCCGCGGCGGGCGCATTACTGCCTGCCCAAACCGATCGATCTGGATGAACTGCGGCGCACGATCCAGATCGCCATCGAGCAGTGTGGGGAGTCGGAAATCGTGCGTCAGTTCGAAGCCCTCGAAAGGTCGAAGCGCGTCGATGTCGAGGAGTTGTTGAGCCGGTCGACCGATCGCCTCAGCCGCCAAACCGAAATCCGGCGGATGCTTGCCGACATCGAGGGGCGGCCGAACATTTCGAGCCTGGCCCGCCGATTCAGGGTCGCCCGCCGCACCATCATCCGCGATCTGCAGGAACTGATCCGCCGCGGCGAAGTCCCGCCCGAGGTCTATCCCAAGTGGGAGAGCAGCGAAGAGAACGGACTGGATTAGCCCCGGAGAGTCACGCCCCGCCGATCGAAACGGAGCACGGGCCGTCCGCCAGCGATCCATCGCAGGCTATTCGCCGATGATTTTGACAAGGACGCGTTTGCGCCGCCGGCCGTCGAACTCGCCGTAGAATATCTGTTCCCAAGGGCCCAGATCGAGCTTGCCCTGGGTGATCGCCACCACGACTTCGCGGCCCATCACCTGGCGCTTGAGATGGGCGTCGGCGTTGTCTTCGCCGGTGCGATTGTGATGGTACTGGTCCGTCGGGGCGTGCGGCGCCAACTGTTCGAGCCAGACATCGTAGTCGTGGAGCAGTCCATCCTCGGCATCGTTGATGTAGACGCTGGCGGTGATATGCATGGCATTGACGAGGCACAGACCCTCCTGCACTCCACTCCTGCCCACCAGCGCCTCGACCTGGTCCGTGATCCTGAGATACCCGCGGCGTTTGGGCACCTCGAACCAGAGATAGTCGGTCTGTGATTTCATGGGCGTGATTGGAAAGGCGCTCCGGCCGTTTGCCAACTCCAAAAGACCATCCGCGCCGGGCCTCGATCATTCAGTCGGGGGCCGCTCCGGCGGATTCCGCGGGGATGCCGGGCGGACGGCGTCCGGGCAGGGCGTCCCTTGACGACACGTGCCCGGTGCATATCTTACCGGCACGGCGCGCCGGGGAGCGTCTTTCATGCAACTGCGGAAGCACAGCGCGCGTGCGCTGTGTTGGATACCGCGTTCGGGCCTTCCCCGCCCGCCGCATCAAGGAGGAACGACATGAACATGACCAAATCGCAAGTGCCGAACAACCCGGCCCCGCAGGCCGCTTCCGGCAACAACAGACCGGCCCAGACCATCCGCCTCGGCGCGATCAAGGCGGCAATCTGGGAGAACACGTTTGGCGACACCACCCGCTACAGCGTCTCGCTGTGCCGCCTCTACAAGGACGGCGATCAGTGGAAAACCACCGAGAGCTTCGGGCGCGACGACCTGCTGCTGCTCGCCAAAGTGGCCGACCAGGCCCACACCTGGATTTGCGAGCAGCATCGCCCGTCCGAACGCGCCTGATAGACTCCTCCTCCCCCGGGGTCGGCCCGGACACACCTCCTCTCGACGCGTGTCGAGTGTCCGGGCCAAACGGGAGGGGCAGCCGTTTTGTGACGACTTCGAGATTGACTGGCAGGTCATTCGGTGCGATTGCTGCCAACTGAAATCCGCATAGCACAGGTCCAGAATGCAATGCGCATTGAACGACTTGGCACTCTCGAGACTATGAACTCGACTCAAAAAGGTGGCTTGGTTTGCCTGTTGCTTGTTTGCATTGGCCTCGGAGTCAGCGGCCATGGGCAGTCGTCTCGGGTCTATGATCTGTCTCGTGATTTCTCGCCAGTGGCTGCGAATCCCAACGGCGCCTGGAGTTACGGGTGGAAGCCCGGCATCGCCGGGGCATTCTCCCTGCTGACGGTTCGTGAGACCTACACGGTCGAGAACGGAGTGCCCGTCCAGGTGTTGTGGTTCAATGCCCGCACCATCCCGATGGTCGGCTGCAATCCGACGACGAACACGGCCGTTCACGATTCAGGCCAGGGCGTCTTTCCGCCGGGAACGGTCTGGTTCGAGGCCGGGTACGAAGGCACTGCCCAGAACTACAGCGTGATTCGGTTCACGGTTCCCGCCGAGGGGGGCGGCCTCTATCGTCTCGAGAGTGCTGTTCGGTGCTACCTGGACGGCGATCGGTCCGGAGATACAGACTACCACGTTGTGGTGAATGGCAGCGAACTGTTCGGCCAATTCCTTCCGCCCCGCACCGCCACGGGATACACCAACACATTGAGCCTGGCTCCTGGGAACACGGTCGATTTCATGGTCGGCCGCGGGGCGGACGGACGCGTGTACGGTTCAGGATTGAAGATACAGGCGACGCTGACTGAGGTGTGCGTCCCGCACGGGGCCCATGCGACCGCGACTGTGGTGGGCGGGTTCGTCGTCGGGGCCACCATTACGGACAGGGGTTGCGGTTACACCGAGGCTCCGCTGGTCAAGATCGTGGGAGGCGGCGGAAGCGGCGCCACTGCGACCGCCTCGATAACGGACGGAGTTGTCACGGCGATCACAATGACCGACGCTGGAATCGGGTACACGAGCGTCCCGACCATATGGATTGCCTCTCCGCCGTTCGAGCCGTGGCTTGAAATCGGCGTCAGCAAAGTCAGGGTGACACAACACGTGGTTCTGGGGCAGGAATACGTTCTCGAAAGCTCGGCGGACACGCGCGCCTGGAGCCAAGTCGGCACGGCATTCACGGCGGACGACGAGGTGATCGTTCAAGAGTTTGACGTGGATGTGACGGGACGTTACTTCCGGATTCGACAGGTGCCCTGAGGCCGCATTGGTCCACGTTCCGTGGCTCTTCGCCCCCGTGTCTCGCACTCCGTCCGTGCACGGTCGGGGTGTGCCACTCTCTGCGCCCCCTGTTCGGCACCGCCGCACTTGGGCTTGTTTCTGTCTCCCGCTGCGCGCAGAGTCACCGGACGTGAATCTCAACTGACTCAAGACCATGCGTTACACGCCTCCCGATCCCCAGTTGTTTGTGTCGAATCGCGGGCGCCTCACGGGGCTGCTGCAGCCGAATTCGATTGCCATTGTCAACGCCAACGACGTGCTGCCGACCAATGCCGACGGCACCATCCCGCTGCGCGCGAACTCGGACCTCTTCTATCTCAGCGGCATTGAACAGGAGGAGAGCCTCCTGCTGCTCTGCCCGGACGCGGATGACGTCAAGGAGCGGGAGATGCTGTTTGTGCGGGAGTCGAATCCGCTGCTCGAGACGTGGGAGGGGCACAAGCTGAGCAAGGAGGAGGCGCGCGAGCTTTCGGGCATCGACCAGGTGCACTGGCTGTCCGAGTTTCCCAAGCGCTTTCACCGGCTCATGTGCGAGAGCGAGCACGTGTACCTGAACTCGAACGAGCACAAGCGCGCGGTCATCGAGGTCGAGACGCGCGAGGCGCGTTTCGTGGCCGATTGCCGGCGGCGGTATCCGCTCCACAATTACCAGCGGCTGGCGCGGCTGATGCACCGGCTCCGCATCGTCAAGTCGCCGCCCGAGATCGAGATCATCCGGAAGGCCTCCGAGATCACCGAGCAGGGCGTTCGGCGGGTGCTGAGGTTTGTCAAACCCGGCGTGACCGAGACGGAAGTCGAGGCGGAATTCGCCCACGAGTTCATCCGGCGAAACGGGAACTTCGCCTATCCGCCGATCATTGCGACGGGCGGCAACGCCTGCGTGCTCCATTACCTCGAGAACTCGGCCCAGTGCCGCGCCGGCGAGTTGCTGCTGCTCGATGTCGCCGCCGGATACGCCAACTACAACTCGGACCTGACACGCACGATTCCGGTCAGCGGTCGGTTCTCAAGGCGCCAGCGGCAGATTTACAATGCGGTGCTGCGCGTCTTCCGCCGCTGCGTCCAGGGGCTCGTGCCGGGCAAGCGGGTGAAGGAGTGGCAAAAGGAAGCGGAGCAGATGATCGAGAAGGAGTTGGTGGATGTCGGCCTCCTGACCATGCGGCAAATCCGGCAGCAGGATGCGGCGAATCCGGCCTATCGGCGGTACTTCATGCACGGCGTCGGCCATCCGATCGGACTGGATGTGCACGACGTCGGGTTCACCACCGAACCGATGCAACCGGGTTGGGTGATGACCGTCGAGCCGGGAATCTACATCCGCGAGGAAAACCTCGGCGTCCGCCTCGAGAACACGATTGTGATCGGCGAGGAGAGCAACATCGACCTGATGAGCACCATCCCGCTCGAAGCCGACGAGATCGAGGCCGCCATGGCGCGGCGCGGGCGCTAACCCGCCTGGTTCGCCTCCCGTCAGTGCACAGGGCGGTCCGGTCGCGCATGATGTCTGCTATGCGGGTTTGAAAGGCAAGGCGGCGCTCCGGGGCGCTGCGCAACCTCGAGCGCGTCCCGCGTGGCGAACGCCCCGGAGTGCCTGCCTGCCGCGCTTCGCTTGGCGCGGGCAGGCGTGCGCCTCAGCGCGCTTTCCATGTCGAGATCGCAAAACGCGACTATTCGATTCGAGCGCGATAGAATCGGGACGCCGCGCCCGTGTCGACCGGGAATTGCCTGAAGCCCGACTCGAGCACGAAGCGCCCTTCCTCGGTCCAGACGGCCTCGGGTGTCCACCCCGCCGCCGATTCGAGGATCACCTCGGCGCCGGCTGGCGCGAACAGGCGCAGCGCCAGCGGCCCTTCGGCTGTCCGCAGGATTTCGAGCACGAGCGACGCGGCGGGCAATTCGACAGCCCTGTGAAACGCATTGGCCTCCTCGGGCAGGGGGCGACCGATCAGCTTGAAACGGCCCTCGAGAAGCAGGCGCCCGGTCGGACGCCACGGTGCGCCGCCCGCAAGATCGGTCGTCGACCGAATCTCGTAGGTGCGTCCGGGACGTCCGTAGAGCACCAGCGGGAGTTCCGTCTGGGGACTCACTTCGAGGATGGGCTGTTCGCCGATCACGAGCACTCTTCCGTCCTGTCCCCAACCATGGCGGATGACTTGTCCACTCGATCGGACTGCCTCGAGGGCGCCGAGGCCCAGGGTGACGGCGGTCGATGGAGAGTCGGACGCGGTCGCAAAAGCGAGGTCGCCGAGCGTCGTCAAACCAGAGAACGGACGGCCCTCGGCCGCCTCGAGTTGGCAGCGCCATTGACCGGGTCCGACTGATAGAAAACTCGAGCCTGCCACAGCGTCCGGGCGAGGCGTCAGTCGGAGACCCTGCAACCGGCCTCCGTCGATTCGCAGATCGAACGCAAGCTGTCGCACATCAGCGCGGGCATCGAGGCGCACGGGGACCGAGCCGGCCTCGCCGGCCAGCAGATTCGTGCGCCCGAGCGACACGATGAAATCGCTGAGCGTGTCGTTGACCACCACTGTGAAGGACTGGCTGTCGCTGAGCGGCGGCGCGCCATCGTCCGTGACCGTCACTGTCATCCGGTTGGTGGACGGTCCCTGGGCGGGGCCCGGCTGCCATGTGAACAGGCCCGTGGCCGGTTCAATCGCGGCTCCAAGCGGTGCCCCTGGATCGAGCCGGAAGACCAGGCGGTTCGCAGGCCGATCCGGGTCGCGGGCCTCGGCGGTGAAGCGCAGGATTCGGCCTTCGTCGACTGTGGCGTCCGCGAGCGGCGCAAGTGCGGGAGGTTCATTGACCTCGCCCACTTGGATGACAAGCGGTTGGGTCGCGCTCAGCGGCGGTGTGCCGTTGTCGCTGACCTGGACAGTCAACTCGTAGCGGCCGGGGCCGTCGGCTTCGCTGGTGATCCAGCGCAGCGCACCGGTTGTGGCGTCGATCGTCACCCCGGGCGGCGCGGGGCCGACGAGGCGGAAGGTCAGAAGGTCGGGCGGCAGATCCGGATCGGTTGCCGAAGCGGCGGCGACGACTGTCTCACCTTCGGAGACCGCGATTTCGCCGGGCACGCTCAAGGTGGGGGCGGTGTTCCGCAGGGTTACCGTGGTTGTGGCATCCGGCGCAACGGGGGCGTCCTCGGTGTTGCCGGCGACATCGGTGGCGACGCTGTGGAATGCGTAGCGGTTGCCGAATGCGCCCGAGTAGAGGGCGCCGGTCCGGCGCGTCCGAGTCAACCAAGGTTCGAATGGGCCGTCATTGACCGCCACAAAGAGGTTGAAGGAATCGAGGCCGCTGCCGCCCGGGTTGTCCGAGCCGCTCCAGGCGACGGGGATGCTCGCGTAACTGTCCGCGGGCAGAGCGGACACGAGGCTGGCCGGCGGGACAAGGTCGAGGTCCGGCGCCGGGGCGTAGGTGAGCGTGTAGGCACCCGGACTCGCATCATCGAGGATGTGCAGCGTGTGTTCATAGACAGGGCGATGCCCGCCGCCGACGAACGTGCGGTCGGTGATCCAGGCGTTGTCGCCGATGACGATCTCGGAGCCGTCCGGACGAGCGATCCGGGTCAGAGTGTGCTGGCCGTTGGCGGGGTCGGGCAGCCGCAGATAGACCCAACCAGCAGGCACAATGGCCGAGATCTCGATGCTCAGGTCGTCGCCGTCGGGCTGGCCGTCAACCGTGACCTGGCGGATGACGCTGACAGGGTGGACGGCGCCGCTGCTCAGGTAGAGCGTGTCGGGCAGATCGAGATCATCCGCGAAATCGTTGACCAGCATGTCCGGCAGGCCGTCGTCGACCGCGCCGCGGGCGTGCACGATGCGAATCAGTTCGTGGATTGCGACGCCCTCGATCAGCGAGAGCCGCGGTTCGCCCAGGCCATCCACATGCTCGAAGCGGGCCTCGTAGTCAATGAAGAGACCCTGCAGCGAGGACCGGAGCAGCCAGCGCCCGATTGCCAGGCCCCTGGGCGGGATGGCGCCGAAGTCGGCCGTCAGCGACGGGCTGAGGCTGCGCCCGGCCACTTCGGTGGCGAGAATCTCGAAGTTGATGAGCAGTCCCTTCTCATTGTCGACGATCTTCGGCTGGGCGGAGGTGATGCGGAAGTTGCGCGCTTCGCCCGCGCCCCGGTTTTGGACCATCACGGCCAGCGAATACGGCACACTCGGCTCGATGGCGTCCGTGAATGGATCGTCGGCCAGCACATCGCGCTGGTGGAAGTAGTGGAGGAAGAGGCTGGGACTGGGATGGACGGTGATCGGGGTGGGGGCGAGCGGCACCCGCACCTCGGTGCCCTCCTGCGAATAGGTCAGGGCGCCTGCCACGAAATAGACGCGTGGCCGATCCGGGGCGGCGTCGGACGTGGGCAGGATCGTCCAGGCGGCCCGCCCTATGGTGTTGGCCACCACCCGCCCGGTGCCATCGACGTTGTCCACACCTTCGAGTGCGGGCGGCCGAATCACGAACCGGTCGGTCACCGGCGCGCCTGTGTCGTCCTGGACGGCGAGGTCGACGCGGAGTTGCGTCATGTCCTGATCCGACCGGTTGATCAACTCGAGTGACGCGGTGAAGGCATCGCGGGTCAGGACGGCATCCTGGTCGATGCTCAGGCGCACGGTGGCGCAGACGCCCTGGTTGGGCTCGGTGAACTGGCGTTGAGCCCGATCGATCATGGTTTGGAGACCCACGAACGAATCTTCGAAACCGTCCGCGACGGCCAGGTCCTCGGCGCCCTCGGCCTGTTCGGCCACCGCCGCCCACTCGTCGAAGGCGATGAAGTCGGTGCTCTGTCCGGGTGGGACGTCCTCGAGTTGGAAGATGCCAGCCTGCCAGTAGGTCAGAGATCGGTTCCAGCGATCGATGAACCCGTTGGCGCGTTCGAGGGTGAGGGCGGACGTGGAAGGCCGGGCCAGGAGCGCGGCGCGTTCGGTTTCCGAGACCAGCCACTCGACCTCAGTCGCACCGTCGATGGCCTGGTCGAAGGCCTCGAGCCAGTCCGACCATGCGTCCGAATCCACAAATTCGAGCCAGG
>DAOOQY010000041.1:0-12876 GCA_035389025.1 Verrucomicrobiota bacterium | reverse complement strand
AGTCGGTGGGCTGCGAGACCAGTCGGCCCAGGTAGGGGCGCGCCCAGCGGAGGACGTCCTGATGCGGCAGGTCCTCGGGGAAGCAGACGCCGCGCCGCGGGTTGCGGATTGCCCACAAGACTGCGCCCAGGACCCCCGCGGCCACCTGCATGGCCGTGGCGTTCAGGTGCGGCAGCTTGCGCCGCGCGGCGCCGATGCTGAGCATGCTCCCGGTCCACCAGGACTGATAGCGATGACCCATGTGTTGAGCCCCATCTGCGAGAGGATGATCTGGTTCGCCGTTCCGGTCTCCGGCCTGGTCGAGAACGGCGGCAGCCACTTCTCGTGCGTGCCCCAGCCGAGTTCGCTGGGCGAAATCGACTCCTCCCACATGCCCTCGATGCTCCAGGCCAGGTCGATGATCAGCCCGCCCCGCCCCACGTGCGTGGACAACAGCCGCGGGGAGGCTCAGCGGCGTGACGCGTTCGCGCACGAAGCGCAGCCCCTTGTTCATCCAGGGACGCAACTCCTCGTCGCGGTCCGCAAAGTCGATCGCTGTGAGGCGGGCGCCTTTTTGGACCAACCCACTCCGGTGGGCTCCTACACCCCGAATGCCTGGGGGGCGTGCGACATGCACGGCAACTTGCACGAATGGTGCCAGGACTGGTATGGACCTCTCTTGCCGGGCGGCAGCGTCGTCGATCTCGAGGGACCGGCCACCGGTTTGGACCGGCTTTATCGCGGTGGCAGCTATCTCGACCCTGGGCAATTCTGTCGCTCGGCGGTTCGCCGCGGAGCCCGGCCGGAAACGTATTACTGCAACCTCGGGTTCCGTGTAGCCCTGGCCCAGGTTGAGGATGTGCCAGTCGAAGCGGTGCTGACGGTCACTCCGGCCAGCCAGGACTTCGGGGTGGTCCTGATCGGTGCGGCGGCCGACCGGTCGTTCATCGTGTCGAATGCCGGGGGCGGCACCCTCGACGGCACAGCGGAGGCTGTGGCACCGTTCAGCGTGGTGTCGGGTGGCTCGTACAGTCTGGCTGCCGGGCTGAGCCAGGTGGTCACCGTGCGGGTGGGACCGCAGGCCCCCAACTACATCGTGTCCGACCTGCGCCTGGCCTTTCGGCCGCCAGCGCAGGGCCAGTTCTATGACGCATTCGTGACGGTTGCCAACGCCGGCGGCCAGGCAGGCGCAGCCGGCAACCTGGCTGTCTGGTACACCCCCACATCGCCCCAATGCGGGCAGGGAGCCTTGAATCTCGATGCCGGTGCGCTCGCCCCGGGTGAAAGCCGGGTCCTGTTGTTCCCCAACCTCCCGTACGACAACCTGGCGAGCGGGCGCTGCCTGGCCCTGGTGAACAGCCAGGGCGACCTGTCGGAGTGGGGCAATGCTGAAGGCACCCTGTGCCCGCGCGCCGCTGACAACTACCGCAACCTGAAGCTCAGTTCGGCGGCGGTGCGGCCGACGGTTGTTGGCGGCGAGCGCAGTGTGACCCTGCCCGTCGGTGCGCCGCTGTTGCTCTCGGCCGATGTCACCGGCAACCCGCCACCGTTCGTCCAGTGGCGGAAGAACAAGACGAATGTGGTCGAAAGCGAGCAGGTGGTCGGGGCACGCTTCCCGGTGCTGTACATTCCCAAAGTGGCCCCGCAGGATGCGGGCGGCTACACGGTGGTGGCGTCGAACTTCCTGGGCATGGTCACCGGCGTTGTCGCCACCGTCTCGATCTCGCAGGGCCCGGTCGGTTCCTTGCCTTCGGATGCGGATGGCCGGTGACGCAGTCGGGCGGGAAGCCCCGTACCGGCGCTCGCCGAGGGTTGCCGTTGTCACCGCTGGCCCCGCGTCTTGTTCGAGCACCATCCGTTGCAGCGCATCAGATGGGTGCCCGGATCAGGGATATGCCGCGTGACCTCCGCCAGAAAAAAGTGCAAGGCGCGCAGCGTCCAAAAACGCTTCACTTTCCCTCGCGGTGGCCGGGAACGACTTCATGCACTCGTTTTCTACAAATCGCCCAACGTTCACGACTTACAGGATTGAAAAGACGCGTCCTGAACGACGCGTCGTGGGCACAGTCGGCTATTGCCGGAGGAGTCTGGCTGTGCAACAGTCCGCTCGATCGAACGCGGTGAATGGTCCCCGTCCGTTCGAGTGCGGGGCCTGACAAAAAGGCGAACTATGCGAAAGAGACTCTTGATTCTGGTCTGCATCCTCGTCGTGGCCGCACTGGCGGTTCCAATCATCAACATGATCGCTGGCAAACCCAGCGGAACGGCGCTGGTCACCAACCTGCCGGAAGACCCCGAGATGGCACACTTGGCGGCGTTGTTCGAGGCGAAGTGCGCCCACTGTCATGTGCCGGGGACGCCTTCGCCGTTCTACGCGAAACTCCCTGTGGCCTCGAGGGTGATCGCCAAGGACATCGATGGCGGCTTGCGCAACATGGACCTGGTCGCCGAATTGCGCCCCGGCGAGAATGCGAGAGTCTCGGAGCCCGCCCTGGCGAAGATCGAGCGGGAAGTCACCCTCGGGCACATGCCGCCCGCCACCTACCTGGCCGCCCACTGGACGAGCAGCTTGACTGCTGCCGAGAAGGCCGAGATCAGGGAGTGGATTGCCAAGAGCCGCACCCGGCATCATGCGTGGGCCGGCGTGCCGGAAGCGCTGCGCACTGCGCTGATCCCCCCCCTGCCGGCGGAGTTGCCAGTGGATTCCAAGAAGGCGGAGTTGGGCCGCAAACTCTATCATGACAAACGGTTGTCCGGCGACGACACGGTTTCATGCGCCTCGTGTCACGACCTCGCCAAGGGCGGCACGGACCAGGAGAAAGTCTCGGAAGGCGTCCGCGCTCAGAAAGGCGGCATCAATGCCCCGACGACGTTCAACGCGGCCTTTCAGTTCACCCAGTTCTGGGATGGCCGCGCGGCGACGCTCGAGGCCCAGGCCGGCGGCCCGCCCACCAACCCGATCGAGATGGACTCGAATTGGCCGCAGATCGTGAGCAAGCTCGAGGCCGACGCGGCCTTTGCCCAGGAGTTCAAGGCGGCTTATCCCGAGGGCTTCAGCGAGAAGACAATCACCGACGCCATTGCCTCCTTCGAGCGCACTCTGCTCACGCCACATTCGCGGTTCGACAAGTACCTGGCGGGCGATGCCCAGGCGCTTGATGCAAATGAAAAGCGGGGTTACAAGCTGTTCCTCGACACGGGATGCGCCACCTGCCACTCCGGCGTGCTGCTCGGGGGCGGCTCCTTCGAACGCATGGGCCGCCACGTCGATTACTTCAAGGACCGGGGGGGGCCGGTGACGGACGCGGACAAGGGCCGGATCAGCGTCTCGAAGTCGGAGAAGGACTTGCACAAGTTCAAGGTGCCCACCCTGCGGAACGTCGCCAAGACCTTCCCCTACTTCCACGACGGCTCGACCGCGGACCTGCAGGAGGCGGTGCGCGTCATGGCCAAATACCAGAATGGCAAGACGTTCACAGCGGATGAGTACGCCGCCGTGGTCGCGTTTCTGCACAGCCTCACCGGCGAATATCAGGGAAAACCGCTCTGAGGCTGCGCGCGAGCTGGGCGTGGGCAACTACGGAGACCCCTCGTCAGGGAGACGTCGCTCGCTATCCAGCGGACGACATCGCAGCATTCTACGTTGCCCGTCGTGGCGGACTGACCATCCGGCCTGATTCCCTCCAGTGATGATTTCAGAAACATGCGGCGATTCCGTTTCGGCCCAGTGAAACAACAAACCATCTTGTTTCTTTCCTTGCCCCCGGATTGAAACAGGACCATTCCTTGTTTCAGTCATGAACGAAAACACCGGCGTCCCGGCGGGTGAACGCAAGTCAGGCCGATGGGTGACCACCTTGGAAGGCTACCGCGCCTTCCACCCGGACCCGTTGCCCCCCGTCCTGAACTGGTCGCCGCGGTTGGCGTCGGCGCTGGCCGACGCCTCGCTGCTGATTGGCCGACTCGCCGGCGAGGGCAAGCGGCTCCCGAATCCGCACATCCTCATCCGGCCCTTCGTCCGTCGCGAGGCCGTGTTGTCCAGTAAGATCGAGGGCACCCAAGCCACTCTCGGCGAGTTGCTGGCGGCGGAGGCGGGCGCGGCGGTCGAACGAAGCCCGGACGACCTCCGCGAAGTGGCCAACTACGTCACGGCGCTCGAATACGGCATCGAGCGGCTCAAGACGCTGCCCCTGTCCTTGCGGCTCGTCCGCGAATTGCACGAACGCTTGATGGCCGGCGTGCGCGGCAGCCATGCCACACCCGGCGAGTTCCGGCGCTCGCAGAACTGGATTGGCACACCCGGCGACACGCTCAACCAAGCCTCTTACGTTCCGCCGCCGCCGGACGCGCTGGGCGAGCAACTCGCCAACTGGGAACGCTTCCTCCACGACCGCACCCAACCGCCGCTCGTCCACGCGGCGCTCATGCATTACCAGTTTGAGGCCATCCATCCGTTCCTCGACGGCAACGGCCGCGTCGGACGGTTGCTCATCACGCTGCTGCTTTGCGAGCGCGACATCCTGCCCGCGCCACTGCTCTACCTATCTGCGTTCTTCGAGGCCAGCCGCGCGGACTACTACGACGGCTTGCGCCAGGTGACCGAGCGCGCGGATTGGGAAACCTGGGTGCGTTACTTCCTCAACGGCGTCGCCCGCCAGTCCGAGGACGCCCTCAGTAGGGCCGAGCGCATCAATCGCCTTCTCGAAACGTGGCGTAGCACACTGACCGGCAAGCCCAACACGCGCGTCGCGCTCCAAATGCTCGACCTGCTCGGGAGCAACCCGTTTATCACCCCGCGCGGCGCCGAAGATAGACTGGGCATCGCCTACAACACGGTCATGCGTGCCATCGGACTGTTGCAGGAACAGGGCATCGTTGCCGCCGCCACCGAAGCCAAGCGCGACCGCGTCTTCTGCGCCAAAGCCCTCCTCGACATCCTGGAAGAACCCGCGCGCCTCACGCCCGTTGAATCGCCCCAGCGAATCCCTGTGGCGTAGCGGCGCATCGGCCCTCGATCTGCAGTCGCACAGGATCGGCGCGATGTGGCACCACCACAAAGCTGCGTCCTTCAGGGCCCCTGGTGAAAGCCATCGGCTGACACGCGCTTACTGCGCTTCGATCTGTTTGACCAGGGTGTTGTAGCGCTCGGTGAGATCGTTGTGGCGGCGCACGGCCTCGTTGCGCTCCGCGATGACCGTCTCGAGTTGGCTGGCGGCCTGCCTGAGGCGCTCGTCGCGCACGGTCACAGCCGCCGCCCAGTTCGAGACGCTCGCCTCGAGTCGGGCGCGCGCGTCAACCGCCTGGCGCAGTTCCTCCTCGGCCGCGGCCAGGCGGGCCGCGGCCTGATCGGATTCGCCGGTCACGCGTTCGAGGTGGGCGCGCAGCGCGGCGAGGTCGGCGGCCTGGCCGGCGATGATCCCGGCCTGTTCCTCGCGCGAAGCGGCCTGCTCGAGGCGGAGTTGTTCCTGGCGGTTCCATTCGAGATTCAACCGGCGATTGACGCGCCATTGGCCGACACACAGCAGTGCCAGAACGCACACGCCGAGCAGATTGAGCCTGTGCAGAAAGCGGTTCATGGCGCCGCGGCGGGAGCGGGGGCGCGGACCTGGAAGGCGACCTTGTCGATGCCCGCCGCTCGGACCCAGTCGAGCACGCGGATGATGTCGCCATGGCGCGCCTCGGCGTCGCCGCTCAGGAGAACGCGCACGGCGGCGTTGGTGGCGCGGCGGGACGCCAGGGCCGTCACGAGTTCGTGGCGCCCGATCGGGCTGCGGTCGAGGAAGACGAGGCCGGCCTTGTCGATCGAGACCTGCACGATGCTATCCCCGGTTTCGGAGGCGGCAAGAGTCGCCGTCGGCAAACTCACCTTCACGCTCTTCAGGTTCACCATGCTCAGGCTCACGAGCATGAAGGCCGCGAGGAGGAAGAACATGATGTCGATCAGCGGAATGATCTCGATGCGCGCCTCGGCGTGTTCAGGGGGGAGTCTGGAGCCAAGCGGGACGGGCATAGGGCGGGAGGGCCGGGTGAGGCGCGTGCGTGTTCGGGGGGGAAGGCGTCAGGTGTCCGCAGCCGGGGTCGAAGCGCCGGGCGTCCGGCCCGGCGGCTGCATCGCGCGCTGACGCGCGAAGGCTTCGAGGTCGTGTCCGTGATGTCTGGCGGACTCGGCCAGGAGTTCCACGTGGTTGATGGTGCGTTCGAGTTGGGAGCGGAGGCGGGCCAGGCGGCGATTGAAATAGTTGTAGGGCAGCAGGGACAGGATGGCGATGCCGAGCCCGCAGGCGGTGGCGATCAATGCCTCGGCGATGCCCCCGCTGACCTGGGCGGGCGCAAGCTGGTCGTCACCGACGAAGTTGAACGAGTGCATGATGCCCATGACCGTGCCGAGCAGGCCCAGGAGCGGCGCCAGCGTAATGAGGGTCCCGAGCACCCACTGGAGGCGCTCCGCCTGCTCGAGGGTGGCCGAAGCCCGCAGTTGCATGGCGCCGAGCATCGAACTGTGGGCGTGCGCCAAACCGTCGCGCACGGTCGCCAGAAAGGGATCGTCGGACCCGTCGGCGATCCGCACCGCGCGATCGAACTGGCCGGACGCAATCGCGTCGAACGCCTCCTGCACGGGGGCGGCGCCCGCGCGCCGCTGCAGGCTCCACCACCAGAGCGAACGCTCGATGATAACGACCAGCGCCGCGACCAGGGCCAGCAGCAGCGGCCACATGACAGGCCCTCCGCGGAGGAACAGATCGTAAACCACATTGCCGAGCATGGGATTCACCGCCTACTTCTCGATGTGAAAGTGGATCGACACCTCGTAGCAGCGCACGCCGCCCGGGTGGAACCGCCACCGATCGCGCACCGTCCGCAGCGCCGCCTGGTTCAACAGCGGCCACGGCGACGGAACAACCACCGCGGCGTCCACGACCCGCCCGCGCACATCCACGCCAAAACCAACGCGGACGGCGCCCTCCTGACCCCCGCGCACCGCGGCAGGCGGGTACTCGGGCGCGGGCTGTCGCCCCTCGCCCTCCCCGAACGCCAGCGATTGGGCGGCTAAGGGCGGGGCGAAGGCCGCCGCGGGCGTTGCAGGCCCGGAATTCCCGGACGGCGTCGGCGACGCGGATCGGTCCGGTGCCTCGATCGGCACGGGGAAAGCGATGGCGGCGGCGGGGGCTCGAGGCGGCGCGGTGAGAGGCGGTGCGGCGACAGCCAGGAACAGTGGAGCCGGGGGAATCTCGATTGGGGCCGGGGAGGGTGGAGGCGCGGGTATCGACCGAGCGGGGCGGGTGGGCGTCGTGGCGACCGCCTGGCCTGGTGACGGGGCGGGGAGCGAGAGCGGGAGATTCGCAACCTCGACTTCGATCATCTCGACCATCGGGATGGCCGCGGCCACTCGAATGATCGGGCGCGGGCGTTGGTAGGCGAGACTCAGGCCGAGCAACCCGATCACCAGACACCCGACCCAGAGCACCAGCGTGAACACGGCGCCCGTCGCCACTTCGCCGGACGTGTCGAAATTCCTGCTCACCTTGACCGATTGTCAAGATCGCCACTCGACAGTCAAAACAAAGTTGCGCCCCGGATTTCATTGTTATCTTCCCGATGATAAGAAATCCGGCTAGAGTACGGTCATGCGCCACACCAAGTCCAACACCCCTGGGCGGGAAAGAGACAGCGCTATTCCCGAGGAGGGCCATGCCACTGCCAGCGCCTTGCGCGTCGAGTTCGAGCGGGTGTTTAAACGGGACCGCCCGGACGACGCCGCGCGCTCCTGTCGCTTGGTTGGGCTCATCGAGACTCCCCTGGGACCGATGCTGGCCGCGGCGAGCGACCGGGCGGTCTGCTGGCTCGAATTCACTCGAGAATTCGAACGGATGCGCGCCGAAATGCGGCGCCGGTTCGGTGTCTGCATGGTGTGCGGGACGAATCCGGTGCTCGAGCGCCTGCGCGTCGAGGTGCGGGATTACTTTCGAGGCAGGGGCAGGGCCTTCACCGTGCCCATCGAGATGCGGGGCACGGAATTCCAGGAGCGTGTCTGGGCCGAGTTGCAGCGAATCCCTTACGGCGCGACGGCGAGCTACGAGGCCGTCGCGCAACGCGTCGGCTCCCCCTCGGGCGCGCGGGCCGTCGCGCGGGCCAATGCCACGAACCGGCTCTGCCTGATCGTGCCCTGTCACCGCGTGATCGCCAAAAACGGCGCGCTCAGCGGATACAGCGGGGGCGTCTGGCGCAAACCGCTGCTTCTCGAATTGGAACGGACGGGCCGGCTGCCGTAGAAGGCCGCGCCGATCACGGAGTGCCGGGCGCGTCGGCCTGCTTCCGCGCCTTTTCGATGACGCTGCTGATCGAGACCGGACGGCCTTCCTGGCGCAGGCTCTCGTCGGCGGCTTCCATGAAGGCGTAAATCTCGATCGTATCCTGGGCGGACATGGGCGGCTTGCCTGTCTGGAAGAACTTCGCGATCTCGACCAGAAGAGGCTCGTAGCCTTCAAAGGGGCCGGAGGGCGCGATGCCTTTCTCGCCGAAGACCAGCGCGCCGAAGCCGGTTTGGCCCTGCAGGATGCCACGGAAAGAGCCGACCCGTCCGTCGTTCCAGGTGCCGACGGCGATGTCCGCCGTCTCGCCCTTGACGCGGCTGACGGTCCGACAGCCGGGTCCCATGATCGTGAAAAGGACCTCGCAGCCGTGAATGCCGTAGTAATAGAGGTCGGGGTGTCCGGGCAAGATGGACTGGTTGTTGCTGTACGCGTCGCAGCCCAGCACGCGGCCCACCTTGGCGTCCTTGGCCATGGCGGCGATGCCGGGGCTGTAACGCAGCGACGAGTTCGAGAAGCACGGCGTGCGGCTCGATTCGGCCTCGCGGAAGATTCGGATGATGTCGGCCAGCGTCGCCGCGACCGGTTTGTCGATGAACAGCGGTTTGCGGGCGGCAAAGACCGGACGCGCCTGCTCGAGGTGCGGGCGTCCGTCGATGCTCAACAGCATGACGGCGTCCACCCGCCCGAGCATCGCCTCGATGGTGTCGCAGATTTCGACGCCCAAATCGCGCATGGCCGCGGTGTTCTTCGCGATGTTGTCGTTGCTGAAGGGCACATCGGCGCTAAAGGCGGGCACGGCCGCCACCACCCGCATGTCCGAGATCGGGTGCGCCACATTGGGTCCGTGCATGATCTGCGTCCACGGCACCGCATGGGCGTCCAGGCCGATGATGCCGACCCGGATGGACGCGCCGGACGCCGCACAGGCGGTGGCGAGAGGGAGAGCGATCAGGAGAACGAGGCGGAGGAACCGCTGTCGTGTGGGTTGGTGATAGTCAGGATTCATAATCGCGTAGAATGAGGACGGGGCGTCGGCTGCCGGTCATGACGGCCTGAGCCACCGAACCGAGCAGCGCATTGGCGACCCGAGACCGGCCGCGGGAACTCATGCAGATCAGGCTGGCGCCGAACCGTTCGGCCGCCTGGCAAATGGCGGTCGCGGGATTCGCATGGTCCACGACCTGCACGTGCGTGCGCAGCCCGAGCGCCTTGGCCTGGGGCGGGATGAGTTGGCGCAACCTGGCCGACAGACTGGACTCACGCGCCGCCTGTTGGAGTTCGAGTTGTTCGGACTTGAGGCCGCGGCGCGCAAGCGGCGGCGCCACGTGCATGAGACAGACTTCCCCGCCCCGCCGAAGCGCGGCGTACGCATACGGGATCGCCTGATTCCCCAGAGTCGAAAAATCCGTCGGCACCAGCACGCGCCGGACCTCGGGGATGGTCGGCGCGGGCGAATCCTCGGCGGCGGGCAAAGGAATGCACGCCACACTCACGGGCGCCCGGTGCAGCACAGCCCGCGACACCGACCCGAGCCACAGGCGTTCGAGTCCGCGGCGCTGATTGGTCCCGACAACAATCAGATCGGCCGACTCGGCCTTGGCCAGGGCGACGAGTTCCGGGCCGGCGGGGCCCCAGCCATCCCCGATCCGGATTTGGATATTGGTCGTGCCCAGGATGTCCCGGCATCGCTCCTTCAGATCACGCTTGATGTACTTCGTGATTCCAGCCGCGTTGGCCGTGATGGCCCAATCGTCCCGCACGCCCAGCCGCCAACTCTCCTCCGGCGCCCACGCCAGGTAAGCCACCGTGATCCGGCACTGGCCCGTCTGCTCGAGCGTGCCGACCCATTTCAACGCGGCGTCTGCGCTCGGCGAAAAATCGTAGCCCACCAGCACGCGCAACGCGCGTTTGCCGGCTGCCCATGCCGCGAACGGCTTGTCTCCCCGCACCACGAGGGTTGGGATTGTCGAGTTCTGGGCCAGCCGCTCGGCCACGCTGCCCACCAGCCAGCGGCTTGGCGGGAAATGGCCCAGCGACGACACAACCATGAGGCGTGCCTTGGACTGAGCCGCCACATCGAGCAGCACGGATGAAGGCGATCCGGGCAGATGCCGGGTCCGGACCGTCGCCCCGAGTTTGCGGAGCCGCTCGGCTTCGGCGTTCAATTGCGCCCTTCCGCGTTCTTCGAGCGCCGCCAGGGCGTCCGGCGATCGCGTGTCGATCCCGGCGCATTCGCAGGCGTGCACGAGCGTCAGGGTCCCGCCGGCCCGCCCGGTGAGGATTGCGGCCACGGTGGCGGCCTCCGCCGCGTGGATCGAGAAATCCGTGCCACAGACTGTTGTCATGGTCGCCTGGTCGGTTGCGCAGCATCGAGCATGCGTCTCTCCTACTCTCTTTTCCGGCGCTTGGCCACAACGGAGTGTGCGGATTCAGGGGGAAGAGAGATTGGCAAGACGGCTCAGGAAGGCGCGGGGCGTGACGATTTCAATGCCGAAAGGTCTACCAAGGGACAGCAGGTCCGGATCGCGAGAAACGATGAAGCCAGCTCTCGCCGCCAACGCGGCGGCGAGGTATGGATCGTCATTGGCATCCCGGCTGCGCTGCTTGCCCAACGGCGCCGGCGTCACCAGGCCTGTCATGCGAATGAGCCAATCCAGGGTCGGCCACGGATCGCGCCGGAACCTGGCGCCTTCCCCTGCCGTGTGTCCGAGCGCTGTGCGCCACTCGTCGACGATCAAGGCACTCGCCGCGGATCGAAACCGACGCTTGGCCAGATAGACCAGGCACAAGTGCGATTCCGCTCCCCAACCGCACGCGGCAATCACAACGCTGGCGTCAAGAACGGCAACCGGCTTCAACGCTTGGCCTCTCTTGCGACCTCTGCCCGAAGCTGGGTCCTCGCCTTGCGCTTGGCACGCAGAATCGCTGCCTGCTCCTCTGGGGTCGCATCGCGCTCCCAGGCGCCAGCGTGGGCGCGTTCAAGATCGGCTACGTCCTTCGCAATCTGACGCTCTTCCCACTCGCGAACCAGCCGGCGAATGAACTCGCTGGCAGACGTATAGCGCCCAGCCTCGACTTCCGCCCCGATCATCTCAGCCTGCCGCTTGGTCAGACTGACGTTCATCGTGGAAACTGCCATAGAATTTGCTCACGACCTTATCTCAGCGGCCAATGATTGGCAAGCATTGGCAAGCATTGGCTGGCAGCATTGCAGCAGTTTCATGCGCGCCAGGACGGTGACTGTCATCGGATGGGATTCACACCGACAACGAGCAGATGCACCGATTCATGAGGCACGCTTCCCTCTGTGTGCTCTGCGCCTCTGTGGTGGGTCCCGTTCGATGACAGTCGCCGTCCCGGATTGAACCGCAGAGACACAGCGCGGCGGAGCCGCAAACCAAGGTCGGAGGGCTGCTGTTTTTCGTTGGCAATGGGGTGCGGCCTGCTGGCATGATCCGGCCGGGCAGCCACTGGATCGGGAAGAGCGATCCGGGGATGCCGCGCCTCGTGAGGCGCGCCCGGAACCACAAAGAATCATGAAAGCAAAGTCTGTCGAACGCGCGTACGCACTGGCCCGCGAACGCTATGCCGAACTGGGGATTGACACCGCGCAGGCCATCAGACGCCTGGCACGCATCCCCCTGTCGATCCATTGCTGGCAGGGCGACGACGTCGGCGGATTCGAAACGGCCGGAGGCACGCTCGGAGACGGTTTGGCCGTCACGGGCAATTACCCGGGCAAGGCGCGCACCGCAGATCAGTTGCGGGCGGATTTCGAGAAGGTTCTGGCGCTGGTTCCCGGCACGCAGCGGTTCAACCTGCACGCGTCGTATGCCGAGATGGGCGCGCGGCGTGTCGACCGCGACGCGCTCAGCGCGGCGCAGTTCAAGAACTGGATTGCCTGGGCCAAGGCGCGCAAGATCGCCCTCGACTTCAACCAGACCTATTTCTCGCATCCGAAGGTGGACGGCGGGATGACACTGACGCATCCGGACAAGGGAATCCGGCGGTTCTGGATCGAGCACGGGATTCGCTGTCGCGAGATCGGGGCGGCGTTCGGGAAGGCGCTCGGAAAGACCTGTCTCACCAACCTCTGGATTCCGGACGGCATGAAGGACACGCCGGCGGACCGGCGCGGGCCCCGGCAACGGCTGGCGGAATCGCTCGATGCCATTTTCGCGCCGAGGATCAATCCGGCCTACAATCTCGATACGGTCGAGCCGAAGCTTTTCGGGATTGGGGCCGAGAGCTACACGCCCGGTTCGCACGAGTTCTACCTGGGCTACGCGGTCAGCCGCAAGGTGCTGCTCACCCTCGACGCCGGCCATTTCCACCCGACGGAGGGGATTGCGGACAAAATCTCGTCGGTGCTCTGTTTCCTGCCCGAGATCGCCCTGCACGTGAGCCGCGGCGTGCGCTGGGACAGCGACCACGTCGTGACTCTCACCGACGATCTCGAGTCGATCGCGCAGGAGATTGTCTGGGGCGGTTACGTGGACCGCGTGCACATCGGCCTCGACTACTTCGACGCGAGCATCAACCGGGTGGCGGCCTGGGTGATCGGCACGCGCAACATGCGGCGGGC
>DAOOQY010000040.1:0-13015 GCA_035389025.1 Verrucomicrobiota bacterium | reverse complement strand
GTTGCTCTCCGTACTCGACGAGCGGCACACCGGGGCGACGGTGTATCTGGACGAGGTGCAGGAGACACCCGACTGGCAGAGGTTGGTGCGCGCGCTCCTCGACGCCGGGCGCCAGGTCTGCGTGACCGGGTCGAACGCCTCATTGCTCGGGCGCGAGCTGGGCGCCAAGCTCACGGGTCGGCACGTCTCGGTTGAGGTGAACCCGTTTTCCTACCACGAATACCTGGCCTTTTGCGAGGGCGAACGCGGCGCGACGACGCTGAAGCGGTATCTCGAGGAAGGCGGTTTTCCTGGCGCGTTGCGCGAAGCGGTCGCCGGCCCCGCGTTGCTGCGCGAGTTGCTTCGGGACATTGTGCAACGCGACATCGTTTCGCGCCACAACGTGCGCGAAACGCGGCACTTGATGAACCTGGTCCTGCACCTGCTGGCGCACACCGGCCAACCGCTCTCGCTGCAATCATTGGCCAAGGGGCTGGCGGTTCCGTCGGCGGCGCAGGCGGCGCGCTGCATCGAGCACCTGCAGGATGCCTGGCTGCTGCTCGCCGTGCCCAGGTTCAGTGCCTCCTTCAAGCAACGCGTCGTCAGCCCGCCGAAGTACTACACGATCGACCCCGGCCTGCGCACCGCCAACACACCCAATCCGACACCGGACTGGGGCCGGCGGTTGGAGAATGCCATCCTGCTCGCCTTACGCCGGCGCGGAATGGCGCCCGCTTACGCGAGCGAAATCCACCAGTGGGAATGTGACTTCGTCACGCCGGATGCGGCCATCCAGGTCTGCGCCGAGCTCACGCCGCAGAACCGCGCCCGCGAATTACGTGGCTTGCTGTCCGCCGCCGTTCTGCCCGGCGCCAGCGGACGCAAACGCGAGCGGCTGGTGCTCACCCTGAACCAGCGCGACGCCTTCAAGGAAGAAGGACAGAACATCACTGTGCTGCCCGCTTGGGAATGGCTTGATTGAGTTTGAGTGCTGAGGCGGTTTCGAGACGGTTTTCGCCTTGCGGCATGGGGTGAATTGCTCTATGGCTTCGGCGCTCGAGACGCGCTTCACACCGCGAGAGCCAACTTGACAGGTCCGTCGAGAGTCTCGGTCTGGCCGGGGCAGGCGGTCCATGGAATACCGGGGAAATTTCAGGGTGCCGGGATGGAAGGTTGGGAGCGCGATGGCTGCCGAGCATGGATTCGAACCATGACAAACAGATCCAGAGTCTGCTGTGCTACCGTTACACCACTCGGCAATCGAGCGCGTGGCGAACCCTAGAGATTCCATCCCGAGAGTCAAGCCGCCGGTATGCCGCAGGAACATCGCCTCATCCTCAAACACATCGATCAGCCCGGTTACACACCGGATTTCGACTGCTATGTGCGGCACGGCGGCTACGAGGTTCTGAAACGGGTTTTGGCACTCGCCCCGCGGAACGGGCCGGACGGCAAACCGATGAGCCCGCAGGAGCAGATTCGGGAAGAGGTGGCGCTGTCCGGGCTGCGCGGGCGGGGCGGGGCGGGTTTTTCATGCGGCACGAAGTGGTCGCTGGTGGATCGCAAGAGCGGGAAGCCGATCTATCTGATCTGCAATGCGGACGAATCGGAGCCGGGCACGTTCAAGGATCGCCAGATTCTGTACAAAGACCCGCACCAACTGCTCGAAGGGATGGTCATCTCCGGATATGCCAACGACGTTCACCTGGCGTACATCTACATCCGGGGCGAGTTTGTCGAGGGGGCGCAAATCCTCGAGCGCGCCATTGCGGAGGCGAAGTCCAGAGGGTGCCTGGGAACGAACATCCTCGGCAGCGGTTACGATCTCGAAATCCATGTGCATCGGGGCGCGGGGGCTTACATCTGCGGAGAGGAGACGGGGCTGATCGAGTCGATCGAGGGCAAACGGGCGTATCCGCGGATCAAGCCGCCGTATTTCCCGGCGGTGCTGGGGTTGTACATGTGTCCGACCATCGTCAACAACGTCGAGACGCTCTGCGCGGTCAAGCATGTGGTCGAGATGGGTGGGACGGCCTACGCCAGCCTGGGCACCCCGAACAACACCGGCACCCGCATCGTGTGCCTGAGCGGGCACGTGGTCCGGCCCGGCTACTACGAGATCGAGGTCGGGGAGGCCACGCTTGGCGACCTGATCTTCGATCCGGCTTTCGGCGGCGGGCTGCGTCCAGGACGAAGACTCAAGGCGGTGATTCCCGGCGGGGTGTCGTCCAAGGTGTTCAAGGCCGGGGAGAAGGTCAGAATCCGGCACAAGCAGCCCGACGGGCGTGAGGGCGAGCAGGAGATTGACATGTTGGATTTGCCCTACGATTTCACGACCCTGATTGCCGCGGGCAGCATGTCGGGCTCGGGGGCGATCATCGTGCTGGACGATTCGGCGGACATGGTGGCGGTGCTGGCGAACATCAGCGAGTTCTTCGCGCACGAGAGCTGCGGACAATGCACGCCCTGCCGCGAGGGATCGCTTTGGATGGCGAAGGCGCTGCGGCGGATGACGCGCGGAGAAGGGCGGGCCGAGGATGCCGCCTACCTCGGGCATATTGCCGACAACATCCCGGGCGGGCGGACGATTTGCGCGTTTGGGGAGGCCTGCTCGTGGCCGGTCCAGAGCATGGTTACGAAGTTCAAGGACGAGTTTGTGGCCAAAGGGAAAGCCGACCAGGCGCGGCAGTCGAAGGAGGCGGCATGAACCCGGCTCATCCCCCATCGGGCATGGCCCGGGAATCCGCAGTCTCGTTCCGGCACGAGGTTTCCGGGGCGGGCTCGACCGCGGCCGGCCCCCAATCGCCTCCGGCGGCGGATGTGATTGTCGTCACGGTGAACGGCCAAAAGGTCGTCGTCCCGAAGCTGATGCCCGACTGGACGGGCAAGTTGGCGCCGACGACCATGCTCCAGGCATGCGCGGCGGCGAAGGTCGATGTGCCGCATTACTGCTATCACCCGAGGCTGCCGGTGGCGGGCAATTGCCGGATGTGCCTGGTCGAGTACGGCACGCCGGTGCTCGGGCCGGATCGCCACGCCGTGCGCGGGCCGGACGGCGAACTCGTGATCAACAAATCGCCCCGTCCGGCGATCGCGTGCGCGACACCGGTCACGTCGGGGATGGCGATCTACACCGACACACCCGGGGTGAAGCGGATGCGGGAGGGGGTGCTCGAGTTTCTCCTTGCGAATCACCCGCTCGATTGTCCCATTTGCGACGAGGCCGGGGAATGCAGGCTCCAGGAGTACGCGGTCGATTACGGCCAGTCGGCCAGCCGGTTCGTCGAGACCAAGGTCCACAAGCCCAAGAAGGTGGACCTCGGGCCGCGGATCGTGCTCGACGACGAGCGCTGCATTCTCTGCACGCGCTGTATTCGGTTCACGCGCGACCTGGTGGGCGACGACGCCCTGGGGATCGTCAACCGGGGCAGTTACAGCACTCTCACCCACTATCCCGGACGGCCTTTCGACAACAACTACAGCCTCAACACCGTCGATCTCTGCCCCGTCGGCGCCCTTACCTCGAAAGACTTCCGTTTTCAGATGCGGGTCTGGTTTCTGAAGGAAACCAAGGGCCTGTGCACCAGTTGCGGCACCGGCTGCAACATCCTCATCGGCTCCCGCGAGAACCGGGTTCTGCGCTTCACGCCGCGCGACAACGGCGCCGTGAACGGGTCGTGGATGTGCGACGCCGGGCGGCTCAATTACAGGTGGATTCACCGGCCCGACCGCATCGTGCAGTTGGGCGGCAGCCGGCTTCCCGCACCCGCCTGGCCCGCCGCGCTGGCGGCGGTCGCATCGGCCCTGCGCAACGCACCGCCCGGCTCCGTGGCGATCGTCGCCTCGGCCCGCCAGACAAACGAAGAACTCTATCTGCTCCGCAAGCTGGCCCAACGGCTCGGCGCCGTCTCGGACTCCGTGCCGCGCCCGGGGGAACCGGATCGCTGGCTCGTCTCTGCCGATCGCAATCCCAACAGCGCCGGGGCGCGCTTGTTCGGTCTGGCTGCCGATCCGATGGGGTCCAATGTGGCCCGGTTCGCCCAGGGCATCCGGACGGGCAGTCTGAGGACGCTGCTGGTGTTCGGCGAGGACGTCACCCGGTGCGGTCTGGGCGCCGACCTGTTGGCCAAGCTCGAGACTTTGATCGTGTCGGATGTCCTGCCGAATCCGACCACCGCCCTGGCTCATTACCTCTTGCCGGGATGCGCCGCGGTCGAGAAGCGGGGGAGCTTCACGAACGTGCACGGGCGCGTGCAGCGCTTTTTCGCGGCGATCGACTCGCCGGGCGACGCGCGACCCGAATGGGAATTCCTGCGCGACCTGGTGATGGCGGTCACGGGCCGCGCCTTGCCGGACACCATCGAGGGATTGTTCAACCAAATGGCCGGCGATGTGCCGGCGTTGCATGGGCTCGAGTGGGCGGCTTTGGGGGACGCGGGCCTGACGGTGCCATTGCAATCGGGGACTCCCGACAATCAACCCCGCTGACCGATGGACTTCCTCGATCGCCTTACTCCCACCGAACAGCTTGTGACGTTCGGAGCCCTGAAGGTCATCGGCGTCTTCGGGGTCGTCATGTTCCTGGTGGCCTATGTGGTCCTGATCGAACGCAAGGTGTGCGCCGCGATCCAGGACCGCATCGGCCCCAACCGCGCCGGGCCTTTCGGTCTGCTGCAGCCCTTGGCCGACGCCATCAAGGCCTTCCTGAAGGAGGATTTCATGCCGGCGCAGGCGCATCCGGTCCACTTCTGGCTGGCGCCGGCCCTTGTGATGATCCCGAGCCTCCTGGTCGTGGCGGTGATCCCATTCGGCTCGACTCTGGGCAATCCGGACAACCGGATGGTGATCGCCGACCTGAACATCGGCATCCTCTACACATTCGGGATTGCGTCGCTGGGCGTGTACGGGATCGTGCTGGCCGGCTACGGGGCGCGCTCGAAATACCCGTTGGTGGGAGGCATCCGCTCAGGCGCCCAAATGATCTCGTACGAGATTGCGATGGGGCTTTCGGTGATCCCGCTGTTCCTGCTTGTGGGCGATCTGAACCTGGGCGCGGTGATCGACTACCAGGCGCGCGGCCTGTTCGGCTGGCTGGTTTTCAAACAGCCCATCGCGTTCGCCATCTTCCTGGCGGCGGCTTTCGCCGAAACCAACCGGCTGCCGTTCGATATGCCCGAGGCGGAACAGGAATTGGCCGGCGGCTACAATATCGAGTACAGTTCGATCAAGTTCGCCCTCTTCTTCATGGCCGAGTACGCGCACATGATCGCCGCCTCGGCGATGCTGGTGACGTTGTTTTTCGGGGGGTGGACGCTTCCGTTTCTCGGGTTGGATCAGCCGGCTTCGACGTTTTGGGGCGGGCTGCTGCACATTGGCATTTTCCTGTCGAAACTTCTGGTGCTGATGGTCTTGTTCGTGTGGGTGCGCTGGATGTGGCCGCGGTTTCGGTACGATCAACTGATGGCGCTGGGCTGGACGCGGCTCGTGCCGCTGGCGCTGGCGAACATTGTGGTCACGGCCTTGTGGCTCTGGCTGAAGGCAGGGTAATGATTGTCACACGGAATCCACTGAGTTGGGCCGAGCGGCTCTATCTGCCCGCGGTCTGGAACGGTTTCAAGGTCACGCTGCGTCATTTCTTTCGACGCAAAGTCACCATGCAGTATCCGGAAGAGCGCTGGGTGGTGCCGCAGGCTTACCGCGGCGCGCCTTACCTGGTTCGCGACCAGAACGGCAACACCAAATGCGTCTCGTGCCAGCTCTGCGAGTTCGTCTGCCCTCCCAAAGCCATCTCGATCACACCGCCCGGCCCGGATGGCCCCCCCGCCGACCGCCGCAACGCCGAGAAGATGCCCCTCGAGTTCAAGATCAACATGCTCCGCTGCATCTTCTGCGGCCTGTGCGAAGAAGTCTGTCCCGAGGAGGCGATCTTCCTCAAGCGTGACTACGCCCTGGTGGGGACCAATCGGCAGGAGATGGTTTACGCCCGGGACAAGCTGCTCGAGTTGGGCGGGACACACCAGGACAGCATCCGGAAATGGGAGCGCAAGGAGCGCGAGGCGGCGGCTCAGCAAGCCGGTCCGCCATCTTGAGGAACAGCAGCAGCGTGAGTTGCTCGACGTACTCGATGCAACTCAGCGCAAGAGTTCGTCGTGGAGTTGGTGATTGCCTTGAGTCTTTCTGTGGAGCAGTCGCCGCATGAGGGGACGCGGCCTACAAAGTCGCGTTGTCCGCTCGCATCCCTCATGCCCCCGCTCGGATAACATTGACCCCCTTGAGGCCGAACTGGCCGGCGGCGGCCAAGAGGCGCTGGTCGTTGGAGTGAATTTCACGGAAGCGATTCTCGGCGGCGCAGGCCAGATGGAGGGCGTCGGCGGCGCGCAGGAAGCACGCCGGGGGCAGGCCCTGGTAAACCGCCCGGACGCGGTCGGTCACGGCGGGAGACAGCGGCAGCCAGCGGAAGGCGTCCTGGGCGCAGTCCAGGTCGAATTGTTCGAGCACCTGCCGGTATTGAGTGGCGCTGAAGACGCCCTCGCGGTGTTTGCGGCGGATGGCAGCGATCACCTCGGCCTGGCCATGCAGGCAGCAGGCCACCGCATCGCGCCCGGCCAGTTCGCGCACGGCCTCGAAGCCGGGGTCGTTGAGGTAGAGGCGGGCCACGTAGCTGGCATCGAGGTAGATCACGCGCCGCGCTCCTCCCGCTCCTCGGAGATCGCCTGCGTGCTGTCCGTGCCGCCGCGAAGCTTGCCGCCCTCCATCAGCTTGCGAAACGCGGGGGTGAGCTTGCGGCGGGCGAAGTAGGGCACTTCCGGGGTGTGATGCTCGGGCACGATCCGGGCCACCGTCCGGCCGCGATCGGTGACATAGATTTCGCCCGACCGGGCCACCTGGCGCACATACTCGCCGGTCCGTTCATGCAGTTCGCGGATGGAAACGGTCTTCATGTGTCACAGTGTGTCACAATTGAATGCCGGGTCAAGCCGCCAGCTTCTGATTGAGTTCTGCGAGGAGCGGGGTGAGTTGGTCGGCAGACGGTGCCTGACCTGCGTGCGTTCCCGAGCCCTGGAAGGCCAGTGCATCTGAAGGTTGTCGGTGGGCATCGGTAAGCGCCGCGTGGGGGCACGCGGCCTCGTGTGTTCTGCTCGCGCACACGAAGGCGTTGGAGCGGGGACGGCCTCGTCCCCCGGCGATGAGAGATGCAGACCCGCTTTGGCGGGCGACGAGGATGTCGCCCCTCCGGCAATCTCCATCCGTTGTACGCCCCGGCGCCCTCACCGGGCGACAGAACACCGACAACAACCAGATGCACCGCCCTCGAGCCCGGGCTTGCGCAAACCGGCCGGGTCCGGTTCAATCGCGTCCCAACAAACGGCGGCCCTTCGAGGCATGCAGGATATTCTGTTTTACGTTTTTGCGGCGCTGACGCTGGTCTGCGGTTTTCTGGTCGTGGCCAACCCGATCAGCCGCAGCCCGCTGACGAGCGCGCTTTTCCTGGTCCTGACCATCGTCTCGCTGTCCGGCCTGTTCGTCCTGCTGCACGCGTTCTTCCTGGCGGCGGTGCAGATCGTGGTCTATGCCGGGGCGGCGCTGGTGCTGTTTCTTTTCGTCATCATGATGCTCGATCTGAAGGCGGAGGCGCGCCGTCGAGTCACGCGCTTGGGCCTGATCGGGGGCGGGTTGGCCGCCGTGGCGGTGGCGTGGCTGTTCCGCGCGGTTCCGCGGGACGCGGCGCTTGCCGCCTCCGGACCGGCGCATGTCGAGGGGTCGACATCGGCTCTGGGGGCGTTGTTGTTCACGCAGTACCTGCTCCCCTTCGAGGCGATCTCGCTGGTGTTGGTGGCGGGGATGGTGGGAGCGATTCTGCTGAGCAGGAAGGAGCCATCGTGACCGTCGGACTGGCACACTATCTGACGGTGAGCGTTGTGCTGTTCTGCCTGGGGTTGCTGGGGGTGATCGCGCGCCGCAATGTGGTGATTGTTTACATGGCGCTCGAGTTGATGCTCAATGCGGCGAACCTGGCGCTGGTGGCCTTCTCGCGGTTCAACCACAATCTCGAAGGCCAGGTCATGGTGTTCTTCATCATCACCGTGGCGGCGGCGGAGGTGGCGGTCGGCCTGGCCCTGATCGTCGCGCTGTATCGCAAGCGCCAGACCGCACACGTCGAGGACCTCGCCTCGATGCGACTCTGACGCCCTCCGCATGCACGACGCAACGATCCATCTGGCCTGGCTGGCGCTGCTCCCGCCACTGGGGGCGGCATTGGGCATCACGCTCCTGGCCCTGAACCGGCCGGCGGTGAGCGCCCGGATCTCGATCGGCGCGATTCTGGCCGCGTCTGGCGTGAGCCTGGTGCTGTTCACCCAGGGTGTGGAAGGGCGGACGTCGTGGACGTGGCTGTCGATCGAGGCCGGGCGGTTGTCTTTCGTTGCCGATCTGGGGTTGCGGCTGGACCACTTGAGCCGCCTGATGCTGCTGGTGGTGACGGGCGTCGGCTCGGTGATCCACATCTACTCGTGGGGCTACATGCGCGGGGATCGCAGCGTGGGGCGCTACTTCGCGGGGCTGAGCCTGTTCAGTTTCTCGATGCTCGGGATTGTGCTGGCCGACAATTTCCTGATGCTCTTCATCTGCTGGGAACTGGTCGGCGTCTCGAGCTACCTGTTGATCGGCTTTTGGTTCGAGCGCCCGGCGGCAGCCGATGCGAGCAAGAAGGCGTTCCTGACAAACCGGCTCGGCGACTTCGGGTTCCTGCTCGGCATCATTCTCCTCTGGGCCGCATTCGGAACGCTCGAGTTCGCCGAACTCGAGCAGCGGATCGGCGCCGGCACAACCCCCTGGCTGCCGTCGCTGGTCGGCCTCCTCATCTTCTGCGGCGCCGTCGGCAAATCGGCCCAGTTCCCGTTGCACGTCTGGCTGCCCGACGCCATGGAAGGGCCCACGCCCGTCAGCGCGCTCATCCACGCGGCGACGATGGTGGCCGCGGGTGTCTATATGCTGTGCCGGGTGTTTTTCGTGTTCGCGGCGCCGGGATCGGCGGCGCCGGACGTCATCGCGTGGGTGGGCGGAGGCACGGCGCTTCTGGCCGCGCTCATCGCGGTCCAGCAGAACGACATCAAACGCATCCTGGCCTACTCGACCCTTTCGCAACTCGGCTACATGGTCCTGGCCGTGGGTCTCGCCGGCATGGCCGCCGGCGCGCATCCCGTTGCGGCAATGTACCACCTGACCACGCACGCCTGCTTCAAAGCGCTCCTGTTCCTGGGGGCCGGGTCGGTCATTTGCGCCTTGCACCACGAGCAGGACACCTGGCGGATGGGCGGCTTGGCGCGCCGCATGCCGATCACGTTCTGGACATTCCTGGCGGCGACCCTCGCCCTGTGCGGCATTCCGCCTTTCAGCGGTTTCTTCAGCAAGGACGCGATTCTCGCCCTGGCCTGGGAGCGGCAGCCTGTGCTCTTTGGACTGGCTGTGGCGGTGGCGTTCCTGACGTCGTTCTACATGTTCCGGCTGGTGTGGGTCGCGTTTCTGGGACCGGCCAAGTCGCAGGCGCCCGACCACGCGCGCGAATCGCCAGCGGTGATGACCCTGCCTTTGTTGGTGTTGACCGTGCCGAGCGTCGTGGCCGGTTTTTGGGGAATCGAGGCGCACCTGCTCGAACACTTCCGTCCCGGCGAAGGCCTGTCCGCACCCGGTTGGCTTGGGCAACTGACCGCTCCGTTTCACCACGCGCCGGTGGCGGCGTTCAGCGGGTTGATCGCGGCGTTGCTGGGGATCGTGTTCGCCTGGAGGCTGTACAGCCATCGGGTTCAGGATCCTCTGCCGGGCCTTTTGGGCGCCGCGGCCCGCCCGCTGCGCGACAGGTTCTATTTCGATCAGTTCTATGGGCGGTTGGTCGCGTGGACTCAGGACACCCTCGCCCGGGGGGCGGACGCCGTGGATCGCTGGGTGATCGGGGGGGCACTGGTGAAGGGCGCATCGGGAAGCGTCGAGTTGTGCGGGCGCCTCTTGCGGCTGGTCCAGACCGGGAACCTGCAGACCTACGCGTTTCTCTTTGTCGTCGGCGCGATGGTGGCGATTGTGCTGACGCTGGGATGGTGAACCATGGACTCGCTCACGTTCATCATCTTCTGCCCGTTGATCGGCGCGGTCCTGATTGCCCTGATCCCGCGCAGCTTCGAAGTCCTGTTTCGCGGCATCGCGCTGGGAGCGACCGGCCTCTCGCTGGCGGGGGCGCTGTGGGTCTTTTCCGGGTTCGAACTCGGAACGGCGCGCGTTCAGTACGAGGAACTCGTGCCGTGGGTCTACTCTTTGGGCATCAGCTATCACCTGGGCGTGGACGGTCTGAACGTGGGGCTTCTCCTCATGGGCGCGCTGGTGGCGTTCGCGAGCACCTGCGTCTCGTCCGAGATTCGGGAGCGACAGAAGGAGTTCTACCTGCTGCTGCTGCTCATGACAGGAGGAATCCTGGGCGCGTTCGCCTCACTCGACCTGTTCTTCTTCTATTTCTTCCACGAACTGGCGTTGGTCCCCACATTCATCATGATCGGCGTCTGGGGCCGCGGGGCCAACCGCCGCGAGGCGGCTTTCACCATCACCTTGTATCTGAGTCTGGGGGCCCTGATCGCGCTGGTGGGTCTGGTTGCGCTCTATCTCGAGACCGGGGCGCACACGTTCGACGTTGTCGCCATGACCCGGCATGTGGCCGCGCATCCCGTCTCGGAAAGCGCGCAGAACATCATCTTTCCCCTTTTGATGATCGGATTCGGCATCCTGGTATCGCTCTGGCCGTTCCACACGTGGGCGCCGCTGGGGTATGGCGCCGCGCCCACAGCCACGGCGATGCTGCATGCGGGCGTCATCAAGAAGTTCGGGCTCTACGGTCTCTTGCGCGTCGCCGTGCCACTGCTGCCCGAGGGTGCCCAGCGCTGGGTCGGACTCCTGGCCGTGCTCTGCCTGGGCAATCTTGTCTACTGCGGCCTGGTGGCGATGCGCCAGAAGAACCTCGGCCTGCTGATCGCCAATTCGAGTGTTGCGCATATGGGGTTCGCGTTCCTGGGCATCGCCAGTCTGAGCCTCATCGGGGTGACGGGCGCCGTGGTGGTGATGGTTGCGCATGGGTTGCTGGCCGCCCTCACATTCGGTCTCGGCGGCTATCTCCACCAGCGCCTGGGCACGCTCGAGATGGCGCAAATGGGCGGCCTGTTGCGGCGCCTGCCCTTCGTTGGCGGGGTCCTGATCATGGCGATGCTGGCCGGATGCGGGCTGCCGGGATTCGCCAACTTCCCCGGCGAGATTCTGGTTCTCTTCGGCGCCTGGATGAGGCACCCGGTCATCGTCACCCTGGCTGCGTGGGCGGGCTTGATCATCGGCGCGGTCTATGCCTTGCGCGCGGTCCGCGTCATGCTTCACGGAGAACTGCCGCAGCGCTGGCACGACACGCCGGATGCCGCGAACGCCTGGCGCAAACTGCCGTACGCGCTTCTCCTGGCCGCCCTGGTGGTCTTCGGTTGCTTCCCGAGACTCCTGACCGACCGCATCGCCGCCTCCGCCCAACAGGCCATCGCGGCTGTTCAAGGCCCTTCCGTGGCGGGAATCCAGCGCGCCGACGACCGCCTGCTTGGCGGGTTTGAAGCGACAAAGGCTTCGATTGGCCAACGTGGGGCCTCCGATGCCGGCCAAGCGGGGATCGCGGACGGGCGTTCGATCCGGCTGACGGGAAACGCTGCGCATGAGTGACCTGACAGCCATAGGACTCGAACTGGCAGTGGTGGTCACCGCTCTGTCGGTGCTTGTCGTGGACCTCTGGACGCCCCGGGAGCAGAAACGTCAACTGGGTTACCTGGCGGCAATCGCCGTGGGGGTCATCTTCGTGGCCAGCTTCGCCGTCCTGATTCCGGAACCGCGAATGGCCTTTGGCGGGATGTATCGTCTGGACGAGATGTCCCTTTACTTCAAGCGCTTCTTCCTGCTGACGGCGTTGGTGGTCCTGCTGATGTCGATCGAGATCGCCGATCGCATCGAAGCGGGCTTCCCCGAGTACTGCGCGCTGCAGTTGTTCGCGCTCACCGGCATGATGCTCGCGGCATCGGCCTATCATTTTGCGATGGTCTTTGTGGCCCTCGAACTGATTGCCGTCACGTTTTACATCCTGACGAGTTACCAGCGCCGCCGCCTGGCTTCGCTCGAAGCCGGGGTCAAGTATTTGGTTCTGGGCGCAGTCGCGTCCGCGTTCCTGGTCTACGGGATTGCCCTGGTCTTCGGCGCAGGCGGCACGCTGGATTTTGCCAGGCTGGCCAACAGTTCGAACACCGGGAACCATCGCGTGCTCGAACTGGGCCTGCTGCTGGTCTTTCTCGGGCTCACCTTCAAGCTCGCCTCCGTGCCGTTCCAGTTCTGGGCTCCGGACGTCTACCAGGGCGCCCCCACCCCCACTGTGGCGTTCCTGGCCTTGGGATCGAAGGCGGCGGGAGTGGCGCTGCTGATCCGGGTGTTCTACGAGGCGGCGCCGGCGATCGGACGTGGCTGGCACGGGCTGTTCGCGGGCGTGTCGGTCGGCATCGCGACAGCGCGACCGCCCGGTGTCGTCGAGGCGCTGGAGCTCGCCGTGCTGGACCGCGACCCGAACGGGTTCGACCTGCTCGGCAGCGACAGTTCGATCGGCAAGGACGTCGGCAATCGCGTGCTGGACGAGCGCCTCGCGGGCTACGACCCGGCGGCGGGCGTCGCCGGCCAGGCGGCGTACGGCGGCGTGTTCCTGAACGGCTTCCTGCAGTTCTCGCGCGCGCTGCACCCGACCGCGGCCGAGGCTTCCCCGGCGTTCGACGCCCTCTTCGGCCCCTGGGCGCCCGTTCTCGGCGGCGCGCCGGCCCCGGCCGACCACCCGCCCGAGCCCGCCCTGGACGCGATCGCCGCACTCGTCGCCCACACCACCGCGCACGAGATCGGCCACGCCCTCGGACTCGCCGCCGGAACCGCCGCGGTGCACCACGAGGGCGACCACGCGGGCTGGATCATGGATGCGGGCCCCGACCGCCCCTTT
>DAOOQY010000039.1:0-13047 GCA_035389025.1 Verrucomicrobiota bacterium | reverse complement strand
ACCGGCCCAAGGGGTTAGACACCCTCGACAGCGCTGCTCCGAGAAACCACTCAGGGGCTCTGCTTAGGTTGACGCGTATGTGCAGCCGCGGGAGAGGCCCTGATCGATAACAGTGATTGTCTCGAGTCAGGGACTCGCGGAACTCGTCCCCCCGATTCCAAGGGGGTTGACGCTCTTGTCACACCCGTTTATGGACGCCTGAGCCGGAAGAAGCGGGCGGCGCCGGTGGGCGGAACCGCGACTTTGAGCAGATCACCCTCGACGCTGGGGGTGAGTCCGGAGGGCTGCCAGTCGGCTGGGGACGCCGTGGGGCTGGCGTCGAGTTGGTAGCCTGTGGCGCTGGCGGCCCAGGTGATGACGACCTCGTTGCCGCTGCGCGCGACGGTGAGGGTGGGGGGCTGGACCAGGAGATGCGACGACGTGATTTCGAGAGCCGCGAGGTAGGTCACGCCGGGATTGCTCGTGTAGGCAGCGAGGAACGAGCCGCTGGCCGGCGAGTACTTGATCGTGTGGAAGTTCACAGTCGTTCCCAGACCGCCGGTCGAGTCCGCCAGCAGATACGGGGCGCCCAGTTGGCTGGGCAGCGGTTGTCCGTCGGGTCCAAGCAGCACGAACGCATAGGACTCCGGGACGCCCGCGGTGCTGCCTGTGGCGTTGAAGCCCACCGCAATCACCCCGCTCTCCGGGTCCGCTGCGAGTTGCGGATGCTGGTGGTTGAAGGGATTGCCGCTTGCGCCGTCGAGATACGGCACCTCAGATCGAGCCGAGGTGAACGCATAACTGGGCGCGGCGCCCAAATCGAAGTAGGAGAGATCGCCCATGGCGGTGCCGTTCCCGGCGTCATAGGCGGTGATGAGCTGTCCATTGAAAGGGTTGACGATTGAAGCGGGATGGCCCTCGGCTCTGCCGGCCGGGAGTCCGTCTCCCAGCGGCTGCTCGGCCCGGACGACAAGGTTGCCCTGGCCATCAGGCACGGGGTCGACCACGGAGCCGACGATCCGGTTGCCGAGGGTGCCGGTGGACCCGTTCGAGTTGTCGGTGTTCGAGATGTAGAGGAACGCGTCGAGCCCCTCATGGTAGATCGCGTCCGGATCGTCCTCATCCCCGACCTGCTGGAGCAGGTCAAGACGCGTGCGGAGCGGTGTCAGCAAGGTGCCGGTCTGGCTGTACAGGGCGCCGACCGTGCCTTCGCCTTCGTCCGCGAACTTCCGCTCGCATGCGAGGAGGAAGTTACCGTTCTTCGAACTGACGGCCACGGTGACATCATCATAGGACTGGTCCGTCTCGGGATCGTGGACGAAGGCCTTGGCGACGGGCGGATTGCCGCCGGCGACCGAGGCGGGGTTGACGAGTGCGATCAGGGGGACGTCCATGCCCAGGTCGCTGTAGGCGCGCGCGTTGGCGACAACCACGTACTGTTTCGAGACCGGGTTGTATTTGGCGTCGCAGCGGTTCACCGTGCCGGAGGGACTGCCCAGGATGATGAAGGGGGCGCCGGTGGGAGCCAGGGTGCGCGGATCGTAAAACCGTCCCACCACGGCATAATAGGCGTATTGCTGCGTGATGGGGTCGACATACCCGCCCAGGTTGACGGGATCGATCGATGCCACCAGCACTTCCGGCTCATGCGTGTTCACCGCCAGGGCCGTTTCCTTGGCCTCGACACCCTCGCCCGAGACCACGACCGCGGCGAGGCTGCGCAGGCGCGGGCCGTCGGGCGGCGCCAGCGGCGTTTTGAAGTCCACCCAGGCCACGTAGAAACTGGCGTCGGCGAGGTCCGCCTGCGTGTCCGTCGTTGTCTTGCGCGCTTGAATGACGAACTTCCCGTCGAGGAACTCGTACGAAAGGAAGGCGCGCGAGGCCAATGGGACCGAGGTGTCCGGTTCGAGGTCCGCCACCTGCAACACGAGGGTGCCGTCCGCGCCCGTTTTGCCGGGAACAACCAACTCGTAGACGCCCGTGCCAGTGCGGGTGACAGTGAACTCTCCGACCGCTTTGCGCTTGGTCCCATCGGCGCCCACGATGTGTCCGCCGACCAGATTCCGGGCGTCGAACGGCACGTAGACGAACGCAAACTCGGATTGATCGGCCGCCGCCAGGGTCTCGGCATCGAGGGCCGAGTCTTCCCGGATTGCCACATGCCAGCCAAGGCCGCCTTCCTTGGGCGCGACACCCACGATGTTGACGTCGCTCGCGCCGTCCGCCGAGGTGGCAAACAGCATGCCGTCATCGAGCGAATTGACTCCGGGCAGGACCAGTTCCGCCTGGCCGCCGTAGACCCCGCTCTCGGGCGGGAACTGCGGCCATTTGATCACCCCGGCCGCCAGGCCGGCGGCGTGCGCGTTGGGACCGGTCCAGCGCGCCTGACCCTCGGCGGTCGGGCTCCCGGCCTCGCCGCCGAGCCATCCCTGGTCGTACGGGAACCAGGCGACGGAGAAGCCGAAATTGCCTTCAGGACTCGAACCGTGCGTGCCCGCGCGCCCGGTATTCACGTCGAGATCTCCAGTGCCCCAACTGCCGTCCGCCATGCTGTAGCCGGGGCCCGACGACGACTCGGCGATTGCGACCGTCGGGTAGAACGGGCCTTCGCCGTCGTTCCAATCGATCGGGCCGTTCTGGCGCGCGGTTGGGATGCTGATTCCGAGGAGCGGGCTCGGGCGCCAAGCCTGGCTGGCGGGAATGCTCACCGCGCTGTCGCCGAACTCGATGAATCCCTGATTGAGGTTGTTCAATGCGGCCTGCGCGTCGCCGGGAGAGAGGCGCACGGCGAAGTCGCCGCGATTGTACCGATTCACCGACCAGGGAATCGGGCCTTGGCCGGCCAGACCCGGAACATCGACGGCGCCGCTGAACGTGGTGCTGCCTTTGGCGATCACGTTGACCGCCGAAACCGACGTGTTCGGAAACGCCCCCGGAGCGCCGCCGCCGTCCGGAACCTGTGGCGTCGGGCCGGGCGGCGCGGCGACGGCGCAGAGGGCGCAGACAAGTCCGGATACAAGGGTGGACATCTGACCACGTGGGAAGCGCTTGTTCATCATATGACTCGCGAGTTGATTTGACGGCCTGTGGGCTTGACAGGGGCAGCCTAGACTTGACCTGGCTCCGCGGTCAAGCAGCATTGGCGAGGCGCAATGAAGATGAGAGCTGATAGAACTCAATCTCCGCGGTGTTGCGTGGCGATGATGTGGTCGGGTTCGTGCGCGAAGAACGCGCCGGCCTCGGGGCATCCGACAGTATTCGCAGCAGCCCGCCGCCCGTTCCCGAACGGCAGCCTTGAGGGCGGCGGGAATCCGCGGTCCGCTCATGCCGCTGCGGAACGTTGCGCCAGGAACGAGATCACCTCCCGGCGCAGCGCGGAGCGGGCAGACCATGACCGACGCAGCCCGCGTGCAATGATGTCCGCGAGGCGATCGCGCTCCGGCTCCAGTTGCCGGGCCAACTGGTCTGGAAGCTCGATGGTCATCTGCATTGAGGGCAGGCTGGCCCAGCACCGTGCCCGGGTCAGTTTCCACGAAACGCGGCGAGACGCACGGCTGCCGAATACCAAGTCAAGCCAACCAAATCGGCCAGGTTCGCTTTGTCGATCGCGATGCCCCGCGCTTCAAGCAGCGGTTCTACCGGCTTGACCCCTATCTCCGGTCGAACTGACGATGACCACGCTCGCGGGCGCGAACGGTTTCATCTCGAGATGGAACATGCGCGCGCGCACAGGCAGAGGCGCGCCCAGCGGGCGTCCGCGCAGGTCGACCGGTTGGACGAATCGAGGGTCCATGCCAAGGGGCAGACGCACACCGCAACGGCCGCCCCGCCCGGCGTATTCCCAAAGCCGCAGCACAGTGCCGGGGCCGTCCGGGTTGGGACCGAACGCCGTCACGCGCACACCCTCGAGTTCAACGCTGAGGCCGGTTTGGCGGGCAGGAAGCGGCCCCGCCGGCCCGTCCGCCCATGCCATTTGCAGGGGGAATCGCGCTTCGAGCGAGGGAGCGATCAGCGCGTCAGCCGCATTCCCGGCTTCCTTGACCGACCAAATCCGCACTCGGGCCGTCCAGGTGCCGCTGTTCCAAAGGCGGAAGTTCGTGGTCCATTGGTTGTTGAAGAGGTTCAGGTAGACCGCCGGACGGCGCGGCACCGAATCGAGCGAGTAGCGCCAGCAGCCGGGGCTGTCCAAGCTCACCAGAGGATTGTCGAGGGCGCACAGGCCGACCCCCCAGCCGCCGGGCTCCGCGATTGTGAGGCCCGTATCGAGGCCATACAGGGCGCGGTTCGCGCCGGGCACAATCTCGTGCGCGGGATCGATGATTGACCCGAGTCGCCCGAGGCGGAACCGCGGATGCTCGACTTTGAATGGCAGGCAAAGCCAACCGGCTTCCGGCCACGGATCGGGCGCCTTGTCGTGCACCGTCAACTCGAGGTCGGCGCAGGGTTGCTCCTGATACAGGATGAGGCGCGTGGTGACGGCCGGCAAGTCGGGCATCGCGGGGGCCGCCAGAGTCGCGGTCTGGGCCGCGCGTGTCCGTTCGATGCTCAACTTCCATGTCTGCGGCGAACCGGCGCGGTACGGGACCTCGGACGCGGGCGGCAGACTCGGTTTGCCCAATTCGTTCGTGGCCCAATCCGCATTGATCTTCACGTAAGCATCCACGTAGGCCTGGACCTCGTTCGAGGAGAAACGCTCGTGCAAATACTGGCCAAAACCGTGCGGCGCGGCCGGATCGACCAACTCGCGCCTGGACTGCCGGTCGACAAGCGACCGGATCACGCCGCGCTCGGGGTCGAGCGTTGCCCGAAAGAACCGGCTCGACAGGATCGGCTGCCCGGACGGATTGGGCCGCGGCGGTTCGGCGAAGGGCGCGCGCGACACGCGATACGTCCGGTAACCGGACGGAGGCACGGAACGCGCCACGAACCGGCGCAAGCCCTGGCCCCACTCGGTGAACATCTGCGCAGGCCCGTCGTCGGCGGACCGGATTGTGTTGAAACCGGCGGTTATTGCGTCGGGGAGGTCCACGACGCCGTCGCGCGGCCAGGGAAGCGGATTGAACACGACGAAGCGGAGGCCTTCGAGATTCACGGATCGAGCCAGGGCGCGCATCTGGTTTTCGAGCGCAGGCTGCGTCAGCCGGGCCGCGTCCTCGATGTACGCCGTGTGCTCGGCCCACGAGGACTCGATGCGCCCGAACCGGCCGGCGTCGCGCTCCTGGCGCCATTTCTCACCGTAGTGCTGGATGTACTTGCCGTAAATCCACCAGTACGCCCCGCCCCACGTGTGCTCGCCATACAGCAGGCTCTTCTCATAAGCCGCTGCGATCCCCACCCCATCTCCCATCTCCGATCCCCGATCCTCCCTCCCCGATCTCCCATCGCCCAACTCCGATCTCCCATCTCCCATCTCCCATCTCCGATCTCCGATGACCGATCTCCCAGTCCAACTCCGCATGTGCGTGTCGAGCGTCTCGCGGATCGCGATCGCCGGACGGATGTTTCGGGCCAGCCGGGCGCCGGCCGGATCGCACATCGGGCCGTGAATCCAGGTGTCGGGCATATCGCCCCGCACAACCGGCAACTCGGCTTTTTCCGCGAGGATCGCATCCGAGAAATCGGAGAGCCGTCCGATGCGCACCCGCACGCCGGGAAGCTTGACCGCCGCCTCTTCGAGCAGCGTCGTCACCTCGTCCGGACGCGGCGGGCCGTGGTTGTCGCCGGTGTGGATCAGCGCGAGCCAGGTCTTGTGCGGCCAGTCCGCGGGCGGCACGAGGCCGGTGCCGTAGCTCTCGGCCGTGTACATCGTGAGCAACCGCGACCGGTCCGGCCCCTCCCACCAGAAGAGGATCGGGACGCGCGGCGAGCTGCTGGCGGCATTGCAGCCGAGGTGGAGAAAATCGACCCCCGCGTGCCGCAGCAATGTCGGCAGAATCCATGAGTGACACGGAACATCGGTCATCTTGGCGTCGCGCGGCAGTTCGAGTCCGGCATCCCGGCAAAGCCGGGACGAATAGCCCAGGCCGCGCACCAAATCCTCCGGTTCGAGCAACTCGGTGTGTGTCGTGAAGGGCAGGGCGTGGACGACAAACCGGCCCTCCCTGAACGCCGCGTTCACCCGCTGGCGGCGGGCGTCGTTCTGACCGGGCCAATCCGCGACGATCTGTGTCAGCGGCCAGCCGGGCAGGGTCCAGACGAACTGGCGGTCGGGCGGCAGCGCGCGGTTCTGGTCCACGACCTCGAGTGCCTGGTCGATCATGGTCGTGCGATAGCGCTGCACGACATTGCTCGCCATGTCCGTGTATCCGATGTCGAAGTGCGTCTTGAACACTACCACCACGGCTTCGAGTTGCGGCGGGACCGCCGCGCCGACGCGCGGGCCATGGGCGATCATTGCCACCACGAGCATCAAGCACACGAGGCGGCCCGCCGACATCACGACATGGGGAGAGACATTCACAACGGCTTGTCTACAGGCAGCCGGAGCGCGCGTCAAACACCGGCGGTCATCGCCGAGCCATGCTGCCCAGGGGCTTGTGGGCTGCGGCATGGTTTCATAGAATCCGCAGCGTGACCCGCAAACCGCAGCTCGAAGACAAACAACCGCTCGATCCACCGGTGTGCCGGTCCGTGTAGGCATGGGAGCCTGTTGATGGATGCGACCACCGTCCAGTTCTACCGAGCGCGGGCGTCGGAGCTCGCCGCGGACTACGGGGCAGCCGGCAGCGCCGCAGCGCAGTACTTCGCGTCGGCGTTTCCCCCGGGAAGCCGGGTGCTGGACGTGGGGTGCGGCACCGGACGGGACCTGCAGGCCCTGATCGAGGCAGGGTACGACGCCACAGGGGTTGACGCGGTTGAGGAAATGTTGCGAGCCGCCGCGCAGCATTATCCGCGAGTGGCGGAGCGGATGCGGGTGGATTCGTTGCCTGCGCTGGCCAGCGTCGATGACGCCAGTCACGAGGCGGTTCTTTGTTGGGCCGTGCTGATGCATGTCCCGCAGGAGCACCTGTTCGACACGGCGTTCAATCTGCGGCGGGTTCTGAAGTCCGGGGGTCGGCTGCTGATCTCGACGCCCCTCGTCGGCCCGTCCGTGGATTCGACCACCAGCCGGGATGCACAGGGGCGGCTGTTCAATCAGGTGACCCCTGAGAACTTCCACTTCCTGCTGAGCAAGGTCGGTTTTCGCCTGCTGAATCGCTGGAACTCGGACGATTCCCTCGGCCGGCCGGATCGCCGCTGGGCCACGCAGCTCTTTGTGCTCGAAGGGCAAGGTTCCCGAAGCCTCGAGAGGATCGAGGCAATTCTGAATCGCGACAAGAAAGACGCCACGTACAAACCGGCCTTGTTCCGGGCCCTGGCGGAGCTGGCCACGACGAACTGCCACGCCGTTCGCTGGCTGCCCGAGGGGAGGGTTGCCATTCCGATGCGGATGCTCGCCGACAAGTGGGTCGAGTACTTCTGGCCCCTGTTCGAGTCGACGACCTTCATCCCGCAGAAACGGGGCGAGCGGCCCGGCTGCCTGAAGCCCGTGGCCTTCCGCGCCGAGCTTGAGCGTCTGATCGCCCTGTACGGTCGGATGGGCGGGCTATGCCGTTTCTCGCTGGACTATCGCAACGACTCGCTCCCCGCGGAGGTCCATCACCTGCACAAGCGGCTCTTCGCCAAGCTGTGCGACACGATCCGGGACGGTCCCGTCTACTACGCCGGAGGCGGCGGATCGAAGACCTTCGAGTACGACGGGCGTTCGCGATGCGTGATCATGGAGGCCGACCTCTGGCGGGAGCTGTCCGCCATGGGGAGTTGGATCGCGGACGCGACCGTTTTGCGGTGGGCCGAACTCACCGCGGAGATTTCCCAGGGCAGGCTCAAAGCGAGCCAGGTGATTGATGCGTTGCTGACGGCGCCGATCCCGGAACGGGAAGTCGAGGTGGCGCGCGCTGTGTATCAGGAGCTGCCGGGGAGAGAGTGCGTCTGGACTGGGGACCACCTGCCTCGGTCGTTCGAGGTGGACCATGCGATTCCCTTCTCACTTTGGCGGAACAACGACCTCTGGAATCTCCTGCCTGCTTCGCGCGGAGCCAACGCCGACAAGCGGGACCGGCTGCCGACCCGGGCGCTGCTGCTGGCGCGCAGAGACTGCATCATCCATTACTGGTCGCTCATGCGTGCCCAGCACCAGATTCGCTTCGCTTTCGAAGTGAGCAAACTGGGCGGACCCGATGTGGCACGGAGTTCGAACTGGGAAACGCCGCTGTTTAATGCTGTCGCCGAGGCGGTCGAGTTCACGGCCATCCAACGGGGGATCGAACGGTGGGAGCCGGCGGGGACGCCCGTGGCGGTGGTCCCGGCGAAGCCGGTGCCGGTGGCCGCCACGCCGGACCACGCGGGCGATCTGGTCCGGATCGTCGAAGATCCGCCCCTGGAAGATCGGTTCAAGATTTACGTCCCGTTCTACGATGTCGCGGCGGCGGCAGGGCCCTTTGGGCCGGAGCAGCGGGCCGTCGATCCACACGATCACCACGCCTGGATTCGGGTGGATGGCCGCCGGCTGACGTCCGACCTGTTTGCCATGCGCGTCCGGGGGCGCTCGATGGAGCCGATGATCCCCGACGGGGCCGACTGCCTGTTTCGGGGTGGCGACGCTCTGGCCGGCTCACGCGAGGGGCGCGTCGTTCTGGTTGTGCTCCGCGATGGCGGCGACCCTGAAACCGGCGGACGCCTGACTGTGAAGCGCTACCATAGCGAAAAGGCCTTCGACGATGCCGGAGCGTTTCGACACACGCGGATCGAGCTTCGCCCCCTGAATCCGGAGTTCCAGCCGATCGTGATCGAGGGTGCGGATGAAGACTCCTTGCGCGTGGTCGGTGAGTTTGTAGCGGTGCTCGAATGACATCGTGACCCGGGAGCGTCAGGTCACAGGTGAGCACCGGTATCCGTGTTCGAGGCAGACATCCCACGGTTCTTCATCCAACGGTGTTAGCCTAACGGATTGAGCGGGCGCCACTGGATGTTGCGGAAGGCGGCGGTGGTTTGGTAGGTGGCGATTCCGAAGGGCTGGCTGTCCTCGATCTCGCCGGGGCGCACGGCGATCCGGCGGTCCACGACCTGCACGTCGACCATCTTCTCCTTGCCGATCCAGGTCTCGATTTTGTCTTTCGTGACGCGGACACGGATGCGGAACCACTTGTCTTTCTCGAAGTCCTTGAACTTGGTGGTCTCATTCGACGAGGCGTCATTGCCGTCGATGCTCGAGATGCCAACCACGCCGCCGCCCCACCCTCCGATGACAAACGAGCAGCAGGACTCGCCCGTCACGAAGGTCAGGGCGCAGAAGAAATCGCTGCCATCGACCTTCATCGCGTCGAGAGCCAGTTCGTAGCCATGACGAGGGAGATCGTTGGTTCTGACGAGATTCACGCCCGTCAGCATGGCGCCCATTTCGATCTCGAGCCGCCCGGCTCTGACGCCGACGGGGCCGTGTCCGGCGAAGTCGGTCACCTTCCAGCCATCGAGCGATTTGCCGTCGAAGAGGTACTGCCATCCTTCGCCTTCCAGAGGCGGCAGGGCCTGGTAGGCCGGGCCGGTCCAGTTGGCATCCTCGCGCGGGTCCGAAGGCGTCGGCGCTTCGAGTTCTTTGAGCCGGACATTGCGCCAGCGCACTTCGAGTTCCTTGGCATCCTGGCCGATTCCGTGCACCTGGAGTCCGATGAGCCCGGCAGGCGTGGCATGATCGCGAATCTCGGCCGCCGGCACGCCGTTGAGCCAGGTCTTGATGGTGTCGCCGCGGCATTCGATCCGGAAGTGGTTCCACTCGTTGGCCTTGAACGCCTTGCGCGCGGGCTCGTTGTCCTTGAGGTCCTTGAGCCAGCCGCGCCGGCCTTCGTCGTAGATGCCGCCCGTCCAGGCGCGGTCGCTCGGATCGATCTCGACCTGATAGCCATGCACGCGGTCGGCCGGAATCTTGAAGGTCTTGCCGTCGACCTGGACGGACTTGGGTTCGGCGAAGACCTCGCTTCGCACCTGGACGCCCGAGTTGAGTCCTGTCATCGGCTTGAACTCGAGTTCGAGGATGAAGTCCTTGTAGGAGCGCGCCGTGCAAAGAAACGAGTTCGGCGTGTTGGGGACCGGCACGCCGACGATCTGTCCATTGTCGACCCGGTAGACGGCCTTGCCCCCATGCTGGGTCCAGCCATCGAGGTTGTGCCCGTTGAACAGCATGATCCAGTCGGTTGCTTCGGACGCCGAGACGGTCAGCGCCACGGGAACCAGGAGTGCCAAGAGAGTCAGACGCGGTTGCATGCGCGAAGTTATAGACCTTTCCGCGCCGGGAAGCGCCAGAATATTCTGCGTCCGGTGGGGGCGGAGCGGACGAGAAGGCGTGGCGGTTGATTGCGAGTGGTCAGTGCCTGTCTTCGCGGTGGCGTCCCCAGGTGAACCACGCGGCGATCAGCAGCAGGAGGAGACTGAACACGCCCAGGGTGGCCACGACCATGCGGAATCCATCCGCCTCGGGGACGCTCCGGAAGGCGTCCTGCCGCGCCCAGAGGGCCACGCCGTAACCTGCGGCCACGAGGAGGAGCCAGGGCACGGCCTGGAAACGCTCGCGGGCGAGCAGGTGCCCGATCAGGACATTGGCGAGGCTCAACGGCAACATGCACCAGGCAAACCAGGGCACCAGCGGGGCCATCGCCCAATACTCGGGTCGAGTCGGGTAAACCAGATGAAGCGGCAGTTGAGGCAGGAAGGTGCACCCGAGGGCCACGCAGGTTCCCAGGACGGCGGTGGCTCCCACCGCGGACACCAGGACGTCGGTTCGCCGTCCGCGGGCCTTGCTGGCGACGGCTTTGGGGAACATGACCGCGAAGACGGCTCCCGTGAAGAACATCAAGCCGCGTCCGATGGTGCCGGCCGCCCCGTAGAGGCCGGTGACGTCCTTGTCGAATGTCGTTTGAACAAGGATCATATCGGCCGCCATGGTGAACTGGCTGGCCGCCAACCCAAAGGTGAGGGGCGCCACGCGTCGAATCCAGGCGCGCCAATCGACCGGTTCGCCTGGGCCCAGCCACGCGTCACGGGTCAGCCAGCCGGCCAGGGTGACGGTGATCCAAAAGCCGAGCAGTGCGGCTGTCATGGCCCCGGCCGCCTGGCCTCCGAGAAGCCAGACGAGGAGCAACACGCCCAGGAGTCGTCCGCCACCGTTCACAACCTGGAGGCTGCCGAGCCAGAAGAAGCTCTGTCTGCCTTGCAGCACGCCTTGGAGGATCGGCCACGCCAGCATCGCCAGCCCGATGACGACCGTCACCCACAAGGCGGCCGGATGGGCAATCTGCAGCGCCGCCAGCAGCCTGTCCCGCATCACCCAGGCGGCCAGTGCCATGACCAGCCAGATGACGCCCACCCCGGCGAGCAGCACCCGCACGGTCGCCGCAAGCTGGCGATGCTGCGAATCGGTCAGGGCCGACGCGGTCTGTTGCGCGACGATTGTCTGGAGGCCAATTGCCGGGATCAGCATCAGGTTCATGACCTGAAGCAGCGCCTGGAAAACGCCGTACTCCGCCCTGGGCATGCCGGCCGCCGCCGGGATGTGCACCAGGTACATGAATCCGCCGCCCAACGTCGTCGCCACCACCATCCAACCCGTCTGGCGAAAGAAACGCAGATTCACACGCCCGCCGCTCGAAGGCGGGACCGCGGACGGTCCGGGGCGCGATTCGTTCGAGGCGTTGGCTGTTCTAGCCCGCATGGTTCATGGGCAGGTCTCTGCTTTCACGAGTTGGCCCGCGGTTGTGAGCGGCTTGCGCGTCTTCGACCGCATCGGCTGCGCGCCGGCAAATGACGTTCCAGTCGAGTTCACGCGCCACCCGCAGGCTGGCTGGCGCTGACATCTTCCGGCGCTCCGCCAGCGGCGTGCGCAGCCAGGCCAGAATCTGTTCCCCGAAATGACCTCCTTCGAATCGCGCGTAACGGATCAGCGGCTCATCCGGGAAGTACCGTTGGATTCCTTCCAGCGCCGTGCAGACGACGGGCAGGCCCAGCGCCAGGTACTCGACCACCTTGGCGACAAATGCGCAATGCACACCCGCCGACGCCTCGTACGGCACAATCCCAACCGACGCCCCCGCCAGATGCCGCGCCATCTCGCGATACGGGACGAACCCCGGGCATTCCACGCCGCCGCCCGCACCGCGTTTGCGCGCCGCTTCGAGGAAGCTGCGCAATGTGTCCGTGGGCTGTCCGACGAATCGGAACACGGTGTCGGGGCGCTCTGCCCGGACATGGGCGACGGCTTCGAGCGCGATGGGCCCGAGATGATGATGATCGAAGGACCCATGCATGACGACCACCGGCGGGTCATCGCCGCGAGCCGCCACGGCGGCGGCATCGAAGGGGAACAGGGCCGAATCGTACCCGTAGTAGACTGATTGAATCCGTTCCCGAGGAAAGCCGGTGGCGGCCACGCGATCCGCCAATGCGTCTGACACGGTCAAGACCCTATCCGCTCCGAACCGCCGGGGCAACGACAGTTCGTAGCGCATGAGCAAAGCGAGGAGCGGACGCGGCATCAGCCAGGCCGGCCACGTCTCCATGAAACCGGTGAGGTAATCGAGTTGGTTCATGACCAGCGCCGCTCCGAGCCGGCGTTTCAGCCGGCCGGCAGCGACGGCGGAAATGGCATGCTGCGAAAACAGGAGATCGAACCGGGTTTCCCGGGCGACCCGCGCCACGAGTCGTTCGAGAAACAGCGGATACAAGAGATACTTCAAGCTCCGAAGCGAGGCGTACCGCCCCATGCGCCAGAGCGTGAACGGATGCAGGCGCACCCCAAGGTCCCGCTCGAGGCGTTCCGCCTCGGGCACGGCCGGGCAGAACACATGGACGTCGTGTCCGCGTCGGACGAATTCGCGCGCCAGATAGAGCGCCTCCGCCGAACCGCCGCCGGTTGGCGGATGCAGGGGTTCGTGCGTCAGGAGCGCAAGCCGCATCCGATGCCGCCTCGTCGATGTCCCGGCCGGGGTCATTGCTTTCTGGCCCGCGCCTTCACGGGAGCGACGACAGGAACCGGGTCAG
>DAOOQY010000038.1:0-13085 GCA_035389025.1 Verrucomicrobiota bacterium | reverse complement strand
GTCTTCGCGTTCACCCTGTCAACCCAGTACGCCCGCAAGGTGTATCGGTACGCGGACGCTCTGCGCGCGGACGGGAAGAAAGTCATTCTCGGCGGCATTCATCCCACGGTGTGTCCCGAGGAGGCCATGCGCCACGCCGACGCCATCGTGACCGGCGAAGCCGAACTCCTCTGGCCGACTGTCTGCGACGATCTTCTCGGGGGCAGGCTCCAGGCCCGGTACGACGGCTCGCCGACGCCGCCCTCCCAGATGCGACCGATCGACTACCGGTTTTTCGGAGGGCGGCGGTATCTGACTCCCGCGTCGCTCTTTGCCACCCGTGGCTGCAATCGCCGATGCTCCTTCTGCGTGAGTTCGCGCTACATGGGGCCGTTCCGGACGAAACCCCTGGACGTGCTCGAACGCGAGATGGATCAACTGGAGGAGCTTTATCCGGCGGCGTTCCTGCAGTTCACCGACGACAACCTGCTTGCGGATCGGGACTACGCGACCGCTCTTCTGGGTCTGGTCCGACAGAAGCGACGGCGCTTCGTCACCATGGTGACGGTCGATCAGTTTTGCGACACCACGCTTCTCGAGGAGATGGCGTCGGCCGGCTGCCTGGGTGTCGCGGTGGGACTCGAGTCCGTGGACGACGACAACTGCGTTGCCGTGCGGAAGTTCCAGAATGTGGGGCGGTCGTTTCCCGAGGCGGTCCGGCGGGCGAACGATCTGGGCATCCAGGTGTGTGGCTTGATCATGGTGGGCCTGCCGCACGACACGCCCGACCGGCTCGCCGCCACCCTCCGCCACCTTGAGGAGATTCCTTGCAGCCTGTACGACCTGCGCACGCTGCGCCTTTACCCCAGCACGTCGCTCTACAAGGAGATGCTCTCTCGGGGAAAGGCGATCCCCGAATGGTGGCTGACCGAAGAGACCGAGCCGGGCAACCGGCTGCTTCCCGGCTGTCTCGGGGTGCACTACCAGCACGACCATTTCGCGCCGATGCAGCTTCAGCACTGGGCGTTGCGCTATACGATCGAGTTGGGCCACATGCGGCCGGCCGCGGTCGCCAACGTGGTGCGCATCGCGCGGCGGGGGCGGGGGCTCAAATTCGCCGGCCTTCTGCTCGCCGCCCGCCAACGGGGCGCCAAGCAAGCGCGGGTGCTTCTGGCGCGACTCGAGGAGGCGATGGCGGCGCACGGTGCGCCGCCGCGGGAAGAACAGACCGCCCGGCAAGCAGTCGCTCGGCCCCTCCTCAGTTCTGCCCTCAACTCGAACCCGGCAACCCTCTCCTCAGAAAGGCCGGGCTGATGCGGGGTGCTTGGCGGCATTTCACCGGACGCTGCGCCTCTTGCCTCTGGAACCAAGACAGGCAACAAGGGGCTGGCAACGATGCGGTCAGGTGCGGTAGGCTCACCCCGTTTCAACGACCGAACTGACATGATGTAGAACCGACAACACCAACATTCTTACCAAAGCGATTTCGCGTCGCTTCGGCTGCTGATCCAGATCGAAACCGCCAGTTTCAGGGAAAAGGCAGCGCTGAAGCGCGCCCCTCGTGGGGCGTGCCGAAGCGTTCTTTTCCGGGCGCCTGGCGGTGCCTGATCTGGGACGTGCGTAGGTGCGTCCCACTTCGTTTTCAGGCACCGCTCGCCTGGGGGAGACAGCCCGCAGCACCGACGGCGCGCGCTCCTTGCGCCGTGGGTTCACGCTACAACGACCTGACGAGAGAAGAACTCATCCGCCTGCTCGAAGCACGAGACCGGCGGGAAGCGACCCGCTTTGGCCTCGTCTGGGAGGCCAACGAAATCGAGCGTGACAAGGCCCTCAACAGCGACTTCGTGGCCCTCGATCTGGTGTCGGAGTTGAGCGCCGGCACTGCGCCGTGGCGCAATCTCATCATCGAGGGAGACAACTTCGACGCCCTCCGCTACCTCCGCATGGCCTTCGCCGGTCGCGTCAAGTGCATCTACATCGACCCACCCTACAACACCGGCAACCGTGACTTCGTGTACAACGACCGGTTCGTGGACCGGGAGGACCTCTGGCGCCATTCCAAGTGGTGCGAGTTCATGTTCCAGCGACTCACGCTCGCTCGCGACTTGCTCGCCCCTGACGGCGCGATCTTCGTATCGGTGGATGACAACGAGGTCTTTAGTCTCGGCCTCATGATGAACCGCGTCTTCGGAGAAGGCGGGTTCGTGGCAAACTGCATCTGGCAGAAACGGTATTCTCGGGAGAACCGGGAAGCCATAGGTGACGCGCACGACTTTCTGATCGTTTACTCTCCGCGCCCCGACTTGTTCAAAGTCCGGCGAGGGTTGATTCCGCTCACTGAGAAACAGCGGGCTCGGTACAAGAATCCGAACAACGATCCACGGGGACCTTGGCAGAGCGTCTCGTTGACAGCGCAAGGCTACCGGCCCAATCAGATGTACGAGATCGTTGCCCCAGGAGGGAAAAGGCATCGCCCACCGGAGGGGGCCTGCTGGAAACTCATTGAACCGGAGTATCAGAAGCTCGTCACGGATGGCCGAGTCTACTTCGGGAAGGAGGGAAACGGTGTGCCGCGCCGGATGTACTTCCTGTCGGAGGCAGAGGGGTTGGTTCCGTGGACTTGGTGGCCCCACGATGAGGTCGGACACACCGATGAAGCGCGCAAGGAAATCCAGGCACTATTCGGCACACAGACGGCCTTTGAGACACCGAAGCCAGTGCGGTTGATCGAGCGTGTTCTTCGGATCGCCAGCGGCTGTGACGACCTCATCCTCGACTTCTTTGCCGGCTCGGGCACGACGGCGCACGCGGTTCACAAGTTGAACGCGCAGGATGGCGGGCGGCGACGGTGCATTCTGGTCTCGAACACGGAAGCCACGGTGGCGGAGCCGGACAAGAACCTGTGCCGTGACGTGTGCGCGGAACGAGTGCGTCGGGTGATCCAGGGCTACACCAGTCGCGACGGGGAGCAAGTGCCCGGTCTCGGCGGCGACTTTGCGTATCTGCGCTATCGGCGGATTCCCCAGGGCAGGCTGCTGGAGTTGGATCACGCGGAAATCTGGACGGCGCTGCAATTGATTCACCGCGAAGTGCTGATGCCTTACGCAGAAGCTCCGCTCCTCTGGGCTGGCGACGACGAGCAGGGGCTGCTGTACGTGCCGCGATTTCGGCGTGAGGACGCGGCGGCGTTGCGGGCGCAGGCCAACCAGAGCGCGGCGGTGATTCTCTATTCGTGGCAGCCGGAGACTTTGCGGCAGCATGTCCCGGCCCCACACGTGCAACACGAAGCGATCCCCGAGAGCCTAGCCCGGCGCTTCGGGTTGATAGCATGAGCGCGCGCGCCAGCAACGCCGTAGCGTCCGTCGTCAGACGGCACACGGTTGCGAACCAAGAAGTCAGCGCCGACTCATGTCGGCGGATACACAGGCTATGATCGCCAAGACCCTCAAGCCGTTTCAGGAGTTGGCCATCGAGAGCGGGGTGAACCTGTTCACGCATGCGAAGACGTTGCTCGACGCGGCACCGGACGACGCGGCAAGCCGGGCCCATGCGATCAACCATAACGGATACTTGCTGATCGAAGCGCCGACGGGCGCGGGCAAGACGCTCATGACCGGCCATTTGGTCGAGCGGTTCTCCCACGTCGAGGATGTCGTTTGGTTCTGGTTCGCGCCGTTCAAGGGCGTCGTCGGGCAGACAGTGGGGTTCCTGCGCGAGGAGTTCCACGGGTTGCGCCTGCGGGAATTGCAGGAAGACCGCGCGGTGCCGGGCAGCCGGCGTGGTGACGTGTTCGTAACCACCTGGCAAACGGTGGCCACGCGCGTCAAAGACCGCCGCAACGTCCGCAAGGAGGGCGAACTGAATCCCTCGATTGACGAACTGGTGGCGGCATTGCGCGCGTTGGGGCTGCGGATTGGCGTGGTCGTGGACGAGGCGCACCACGGGTTTCACGGTGATACGCAGGCGGCGAAGTTCTTCCGCGAGGTGCTGCGCCCGGAATACACCGTCCTTATTACCGCCACGCCCGACGACGCCGACGTCCGCGAATTCGAGGCGGTGATGGGCATTGCCGAATTGCATCGCAACCGCGTCAGTCGGCGCGACGCCGTGGAGGCGGGCCTCATCAAGGCCGGGGTGAAATGCGCGGCCTATTTCGTCGAGCCGGACAAGAAGGCGCTGGTGGATTTGGAGGGCACGGCGTTGCGCGATGCCGTGTCGGCCCACCGCAAGCTCAAGACCGCGCTGGACGACCTGGGCGTGCCCCTGACGCCGCTGCTGCTGGTCCAAGTGGACTCGAAGGACGATGAGCCGGAGGCCCGGACGGAACGAAGCGTCCAACGGGTCAAGGAGCGGCTGGCGAAGTTGGGCTTCACCGAAGAACAGGTGGCGGTCCACACCGCCAAGGAACCGGACAGCGGCTTGTTGGCGCTGGCGAACGACGAGCGGCGCGAGGTGCTCATCTTCAAGATGGCGGTGGCGCTCGGCTTCGACGCCCCGCGAGCCTTTACGCTGGTTTCCATGCGCGCCAGTCGCGACGCGGACTTTGGGGTGCAACTCGTGGGGCGGATTCTCCGGGTGCATCGCCGATTGCAGGGCCGGGCGCAGACGGGAAGGCTGCCGGAGTCGCTGCGGTACGGCTATGTGTTTCTCGCCGATGCCGAGACGCAAACCGGACTCGACCTCGCTGGCCAACGCATCAACCAGATTCACACCGAATACGCCAAGGTCAGTCCGACGACGGTGGTCGTGCGCGTCGGCGCGCAGCCCGCGATGGTCCAGGTCACCGAGGCCAACGGACAGCTTGGGCTATTCCAGGCGCAACCGCCCGCCTGGGAAGTGGCTGAGGCGGTAGCCCCAACGGCTGGAGAGACACCGCCCATTGGGGTGCCCCGCGCTTCGACCGAGTTTGACTTCGGCACCTTCTTTGGTGCCTCGCCCGAGGGGGTGAGTCCAACTGGTGACGCGACACTGTCGCCGGCCGGGTACTTGGCGCCGACGATTGTCCGCGGGGCGGTGGGAGCCTACCGTTATCCGCTGCGACCCGGCCTGCCGCGTCGATTCAAGACGCAGCGCGTATCGGCAGACAATGACATCACGGAAGACGATTGCGCGAACCGGTTCATGGTGTCCGCACGGGACTTGCTGGATGCGCTGAAGCGCACGGTCCCGGTCGAACGCCGCACGCTCGACGTGTTCACCCACGACATTCAGCGCGAGTTCAATTTCGCGGCTGAACTCTCGGTGGCGCAGGCCGCGGTGCAGGCGCAGAAGATTCTCTGCAAATCGAAGGTCTTCGATCCGCGCGAACTGCGCCGGGCTTTGCTCCGGAAAATGGAGGCGGTGCTCCGGGAGGAAGCGATGAAAGAAGCCGACGCGCTGGACGCTGTGGCTCACTTCCTGAATGTGATTCTCGCCACGCATCCGGGACTGCTCCAGGAGGCGCAGAAGGCCGCCCTGGCGCAGACGGCGGAGTTGCTCGAAGCCGACGAGTTGCCGGCGGAACTGATCTGCGGGGCGCCCTTGCCGACCTCGCCCCGCAACCTCTACGGCGTCATGCCCGCGGAGCTCAACTCGTGGGAGCGCAACTTCGCCGACCTCCTCGATCGCGACGTCAACAACCTCGTCCGCTGGTGGCACCGCAACTTGCCGCGCAAGGCCTGGTCGGTGAATGTGCTGCTGCCGGATGGACACGGCTTCTTCCCCGATTTCATCGTCGGGATCGAGGGGCGACCCACGGAAGGAGGCACGCTTCTGGCCGAGCCGAAATTCGCCTTCGAGCGGACGGATGAAGTGCCCAAGGTCCAGGCCGAGCATCGGGCTTACGGACGGGTCTTGGTTCTGCATCTGCAAGGCGGGGCGCAATGGATGGTCGTGCGCTACGACCCGCAACACCACAAACCCGTGCTGGCCGGCGAGTTTCGCATCGCGGATGCGGCAGGGTATTGAGGGCAGCCTATCGCTCCCCGTCGAGCAAGGGGGAAGGAGGACAGCGCGGTGATGGCGCGCCGCAGCATCGGTTCAGTATTCCTCGGTCATCTGTTCGCCGCCATGCGCTGGGTTGGGGATGAGGCGCTGGCCCTTGGAATCCACCACAAAATCCAGCACTTCCAACGGCACCTGGCCCAGCAGGTTCGACACGTTCTCCGGCACTTCGATCACGTCGAAGTTCTCGCGCCGTCCCTTGAGTTCGAGCGCGACCGGTTCGTACTTGTAGCGGATGGCCTCGCCGTTGGTGGTCGGCGAGCGTAGGGTATCGGTGCGCGCCAGCCCCAACTTCTTGATGACCGAAGGCTTGAGGTAGAGGCGCGTGGCTCCCGTGTCCACCAACGCTTCCACTTCGACCGCGCGCGGCTTGGCCCGGCGGGCGTCGGCCTCCTTGAGGAAGGCGTCTTTCAAGTTGGTCAGCTTGATCTTGACGATGACCTTGCCCATGCGGTCCAAGCTGCGCTTCTCTTGGTGAAGTCGTCAACACACCAACAGGGTGCGCGGTGCCGGCACCGTGAGCCAACCGCGCATTGACTCTTTCCGGGATCGGTGTTGAATTCGGCCAGTGATTCCCGAGGAAGAGAGCGGCGAAGGAGGTGCTGCGACGACACGGCCGCGCGGGTCCCAAGCGGCGGAGGCGTTGCTTCCACAGGTGTACGACGAACTGCGGCGCCTGGCCGCCCACAAACTGGCCCAGGAAGCGCCCGGGCACACGCTCCAACCGACGGCCCTGGTGCATGAAGCCTGGCTGCGCCTTGCGGCCCAGGACAAGCAGACCTACGCCAACCGCACCCATTTCTTCGCCGTCGCCGCCGAGGCGATGCGGCGGATTCTCATCGACCGTGCCCGGCGACGGCAGGCGGTGCGGCGGGGCGGACAGGCCCAACGTGTGGATACGGACGCGCTCGAAATCGCCGCACCCGCCGCGGACGATCAGTTGCTGGCCCTGCACGAGGCTCTCGATCGCTTCGCCGCCCTCGAACCGCAGAAAGCCGAGTTGGTCAAGCTCCGTTACTTCGTCGGGTTGACTCTGGCTGAAGCCGCCGACGTGCTGGGCATCTCCGAACCGACGGCCAAACGCCACTGGGCCTATGCCCGGGCGTGGCTTCTTTGCGAGCTCGAGCACGATTTGGCCCCCTGAGCGCCCCGGTTCCAGGCGTGCCGCCTCGGTGCCATGCCTCCACGTTCCGGCGGTTTGTCTCGGAATGATCCGTTCCGCCGCGGACCTGCGCGTTACAGTGCGGGTGAGATCTTGCAGAGCGTCAGGAAGCAGCCATGAAGCCGTCCGGCTCAACTGAGGAAGTCTTCACCGCCGCGCTGGCGTTGGCCGATCCCGCCGCGCGGTCGGCCTATCTGGACCGCGTCTGTGCGGGCAATCCGAGGCTTCGCGAGGAGGTCGAGCGGCTGTTGGACGCCGCCGGGCGGGCCGGCACATTCCTCGAATCGCCGGCGCCCGGCGTGGATGACGTCCTGCGGGAAGCCCGGAGTGCACCCGAGTGCCCAGTGACTGAGCGGGCTGGCAGCCGGATTGGGCGTTACAGGCTGTTGGAACAGATCGGCGAAGGCGGGTTTGGTGTGGTCTGGATGGCCGAGCAGGAGGAACCGGTACGCCGACGCGTGGCGCTGAAGATCATCAAGCTGGGCATGGACACCCGGGAGGTGGTGGCGCGGTTCGAGGCGGAACGCCAGGCCCTGGCGATGATGGATCATCCGAACATCGCCAGGGTTTACGACGGCGGCGCCATCGGCCCCCCCGACTCTCCGCTCCACTCTCCACTCTCCACTCTCCACTCTCAACTCCCCCTGGGCCGGCCTTTCTTTGTCATGGAACTGGTGAAGGGGATTCCCATCACAAGGTTCTGTGACGAGCGCAAGCTCTCCACGCGAGAGCGTCTCGAACTCTTCATGCAGGTCGGCCAAGCCGTCCAGCACGCGCATCAGAAAGGCATCATCCATCGCGATCTGAAACCGTCGAACATCTTGGTCACGGTGCAGGATGATCGGCCGGTGGCGAAGGTGATTGATTTCGGCGTGGCGAAAGCGACGCAGGCGCGGCTGACGGAAAAGACGCTGTTCACGCGCTTCCACCAGTTGATCGGCACACCCGCCTACATGAGTCCGGAGCAAACGGGTCTGGGCAGTCTCGACGTTGACACCCGGAGCGATGTGTATTCGTTGGGCGTTCTGCTGTATGAGTTGCTGACCGGACGGACACCGTTTGAAACGGAGAGACTCCTGGCCGCGGGGTACGAAGCGATGATGCGGACAATCCGCGAGGAAGAACCGCCCAAGCCCAGCACCCGGCTGAGCACGCTCGATGACACGGAACGAAACGCCGTAGCGGACCGGCGCTGCGCCAGGCCGGACAGGCTGGATCGCCTGGTGCGCGGCGATCTCGACTGGATCGTGATGAAGGCGCTCGAGAAGGATCGGACCCGGCGTTATGACACGGCCGCCTCGTTGGTCCAGGATGTCGAGCGGCACTTGCGCGGTGAGGCAATCGCGGCGGCGGCGCCATCTGTAACCTACCGGCTCGTGAAGTTCGTGCGCCGCAATCGCGCGGCAGTCGGGATCGTCCTGGTCATCGCCGTGACACTGGTGCTGGCCACCGCCATCAGCCTGCGGTCAGCGTGGGTGGCCCGCCGGGAGCGGGTCGCCGCCGACGCGGCGCGGGCGGACGCGGCTGAGGCCGAGCGAGCCGAGGCAGTTCAACGGAGGATTGCCGAGGCCGCCGCCGAGGAGAGCCGGCGGCGCCTCGCGCGACTGAACACCGCCCAGGGTGTGCAACTGATGGATCGCGGCGATTGGCTCGGCGCTGCGCTCTGGTTCAATGACGCCCTCCGCCTCGCCGGCCCCAATAATGCCGCCGAGGCCGCGGACCGCCTGCGCCTCGGAGTCATACTGGCGCACACGCCCCGGTTGGTGCGGATGTGGTCTCACGCCGGCCCCGTCAACCGGGCGAGTTTCAGTCCGGACGGACGGTGGGTGCTGACGGCGGCCCAGGACGGCCTGGCGCGTCTCTGGGATTGGGCCAACGACCAGCCGGTGGGAGTCCCCCTGCGCCATGCCGCGCCGGTGGGAGACGCGGAGTTCAGCCGGGACGGACGTTATGTGGTGACCACGTGCGAGGACCGCACCGCCCGCGTCTGGGAGGCGGCCTCGGGCAAGGTGGTTTCACCGCCACTGGTCCATCCCTTGCCGCTGTGTCGCGCCTGGTTCAGCCGTGATGGCCGGCAGGTGTTCACCACGAGCAGCCGCGACCGATACTCCTTCTCCTGGTCAGATGCCGGCGAGCCCGAGTTCAAGACGCGGATCGAGCAGAGCGAGATTCGGGCCTGGGAAACGCTCTCGGGCCGCGAACTGCCGTCGAACCACCGGCGGAACAGCCCGCTGGTCCAGGTCATGCCGAGTCCGTCCGGTCGTTGGGTCGCCGTCACGTACGCCGATGGCGAGGTTTGTCTCTTGGACGAACGCCTGCATCCGGACCGGCGTTTGGGCGAATGGTCGGGGTTGTCTGTGACAGGAATGAAGACCGTCGGCCCGGTCATCCAACTTGGCCAACCGCAGGACCCGCCGGAGGTCAAGATGCCCGGCGAAGACAAGCCGGTGTGGCATCCCGCACACGCCGGACGCATCGATGCGCTCGCGTTTCGCTTCGACGAGAAGTACCTGGCGACGGCCGCGTCCGACGGCTCGGTGGTGCTGTGGGACCTCGATCGTGGCGGGCCATTGCGGAGTTTGCGCGCAGTGGGCGAACTCGCTGCCATGCCGGGGCGGGAGGTTCTGCAAGTGGCCTTCAGCCCTGGGGGAGAACGTCTGTTGGTGTTGACCAAGGACGGGACGGTGGCGTTCTGGAGCGTGCCCGCCGGTGAAGCCGCCGGCCAACTCTCCGCCCCGATCACGGGGAGTTCCGCGGCGGTGTTCAGCCCAGACGGCCGCCACGTGGCTGTGCTGCGCGCCACCAGCGGCATCGGTGAGGCGCGCGTTTGGGATGTGGCCAACGGACAACCAGTCACCCCCACGCTGCCCCATGCGGGCGCCATAACCAGTGCCTCCTTCGGGCCGGACGGCAGCCTGCTGCTCACCGCCAGCTTCGACGGCAGCGCGCGGGTGTGGAACCTGGCAACCGGTGTGCCGTCCATTCCGCCGCTCCTGGACTTGCGTTCGCCGATCCCCACCACGAAAGACGCCGTCCGTTCGGAGGATTTCATCAATGCCTTTTTCAATCAGCATGGGGACCGTCTGGTCACGTTGGAGCGCGGCCGCGTCGCGCGCCTCTGGGATACGGCTACCGGGCTGCCGGCCGCGCCGGGCATCGCGCACGGCCTCGAAACGCCCACCACGGCCGCCTTCAGCCACGACGGGAAACGCCTGGCCATTGCCGGATTCAGGGAGAGTCACCAGGCGCGGGTTTACGACACCGCCACCGGCCAAGCGGCGACTCCGGTGCTGGCGCATGCCAAGTTGGTCCAACGCGTGGCCTTCAGTCCGGACGATCGCTGGCTGATCACGTCCCACGAGGGCGGGGTCTGCCTGTGGGACGCCGCGTCGGGCGCCCCGGTGCCTTTGCCCTTGCAGGGAGTCGAGGCGCTCCGCGATTTGGTGTTCAGTTCCGATGGCCAGTGGATCGCCACCTGCGCGGGCACCTCGGCGGCGCTTCACCTCCGAGGCGCCTGGCAGGTGCAAATCTGGCGGGCCGCCACGGGCGAGGCCATCGCCCCTGCCAGGCCGGTTGCCGGCACGCAACCCCAGCTTGTCTTCAGTCCCGACGGACGCTGGCTGGCGGTCGGCTCTCAAGTGTCCGCCGCAATGACTTTTGATGGTCCGCCCCTTGTCCCCGCCCAAACCCACCTCCTCGACGTGCTCAACGGCGGCGCTCCGGGCCACCCTGTCGAGTTGCCCGAACCAGGATTTGGATTGCGTTTCAGTGCGGACTCGACGCGCTTGTTCCTGCTGGGAGGCAGGTCCGGCACCTTGACGGTCTGGGACGTGGCCCGAGGCGAAGCCATCGCCGGGCAGCAGCCTCGCGACCATGAGTATCGACCGCGGGAAGTCGGCTGGGATGGGCAATGGCTCCTGGGCTCGGCGCGAGGAGGATGGCGTCTTTGGGACGCGGCGTCGGGCGAACCCCTCACACCGGTGCTCGGGGGTGGCCTGGGCGATCCGTTCCCGTCCGCAACGGAATGCCTCGTGCCGGGCGCACGCGTCGTCCTGGCTGGAGGGGCGGCCGCTGCGCAGTTGTGGCCGTTGCGCCCGGATCAGCGCCCGCTCGAGGAACTGAGCCGCTGCGTCCAACTGCTGGCGGCGCGAGAACTCGATGCGTGGGGCAGTCTCGCGCCCCTGCCGCCGGCCCGTCTCAGCGACCTTTGGCACACTGTGCGTGGCGCTCTCCCGGAAATGTCGACCGTGGGCACGGACCAAGTGGCTCTGTGGCATCTGCATGAAGCGGCCCAGAGCGAACGAGCGTGGCAGTGGTCGGCCGCCGAGTTCCATTTCAGCCGTCTGCTGGGCACGCCCTTTGATGGTCCGCTGATCCGCCAGCGACTCGCCCGCGTCCGCACCCAGGCCGCCATCGAATTGCTCAAGAAGAACCCCTGAATGCCTGACTCTATGAACACACGTCCTCCCTTGTGGGCTGACAACCGATCACGCCCGTCTTCACCGGCTCGTGAAGGGACTGAGTTCAGCCGCGCGCCAACCGCCCCACGCTGGTGGGGAAAGGGCATGGGCATCCTGCTGCTCCTCGCCACGGCAATTGGCGTCAGAGCCGGTGCAGCCCCGTTGGAGTCGGAGCGTGTGGGAGATTTGGGCGGCGAGGCCTGCCTGGTCTTCGAGGGTAACCAGACGTTCTCCCGGCACGCCATTCTGCAGGTCCTGGGCGTGGCCCTCGAATTCCATGCACGGGCGCATCCCTCGGCGCCGCTCGGGGATTATCTGGCCTGGATCGAGCAGACCGTGTTGCGGAGCTATCAACACGGAGGATTTGCGAACGTCGCCGTGCAGGTGCAGGCCGATCACACTGCGCAGCGTGTCGTGGTGCATATCAGTGAAGGACAACGCTTCCGGTGCGGCGATGTCAAAGTGTCCGGCCTGGACCCGACGCTGGCGCAGCAATTGAAGGATCGGTTGCGCTCCGCCGCCGACCTTTTGGAGGCCCCGAAAGAGGCTGGACTTCCCGGCTTCTCGTGGCCGTGGAAGGATAGGAAGCCTGTCCCGGCCGACCCCCCCACTCGAGCAACGATGGAACAGAGCGTCCGGAAGGCTTTGGCCGAACTGAATCGTCATCAGGCGGAAGCCCGCGTCGAGTTCGAGTTGGACGAAAGTCGCCTCGAGGCCGCTCTGCTCATCCAGGTGCAGAACCCCGGCGTGGTCGGCACCCTGGACCGAATCGATGTGACGGGTCTGAGTGTCAACTCGCGGGAAGATCTGCTGGCTTTCTTGGGGCTTCGTGTTGGCATGGATTTGGCGGGCGATGTGGCTGCGGATGCGGTCCGACGCCTTCATGATTCCGGTCGCTTTCGCGCGCACGAAGCCAAGCTATTGCCGCTGGCTGAAGCGGGGCGATTCAAGCTCGAACTGGCGCTGGTCGAGTGCGCCAGTGCGCCGCCCCTGAGCAGGGAGTTGACGGCTGAGGAACAGGCCTTCTTGAAACTGCGCGAATGGGCGCTGCAATGGGAGAACCGCGCGGAAGACTGGGTGCTCGAGTTTGATGCCAAGGGAACTGACCGCCACCACCGAATCGAGTTGATTTTGGGAGCGGCGGGTCTGGCGATCGTGCACCGCGAACCGATGGTCGCCGACCCGTCGGCGTTCTCCCAGGTCCTCGTGGCCACCCCGGAGTTCGTCGGCTTTTACTCGACCCCACAGCGGACGAAGCTGGTCGGGAACCAATGGCGAGACCAGTTCTATGCCTTTGCCGGGCTGAATGCCAGTCCGACTCAGCCGAAAGACGGCCTCTCCGGTCTCGACTTCCGACTCGGCGCTGGCCACCAGCGTAGCTCCCAAAGCGCGCCCTTTGCGTTGCGCCTCACCCTGGCGCCCGTGGCCTTCGTGATCCTAGCCCACCCGGAACACGCGGACTGCCGCGTCGAGCAAGGCGTACTGTCCGTCCGCAGCCACCC
>DAOOQY010000037.1:0-13086 GCA_035389025.1 Verrucomicrobiota bacterium | reverse complement strand
CGGCGGGCTACGCGCTGGCGCTGGGGGGGACGCTCGGGATCATCTCGGTGTTGGCGCATCAGCCGTTTGTTCTGTTCATTGCGGGCGGTGTCTTTGTCGCCGAGGCGGTTTCGGTGATCATCCAGGTCGGTTGCTTCAAATGCTACCGGCGTTTTCGGGGCGTCGAGAAGCGTGTGTTCCTGCGGACGCCGCTGCATCATCACTTCGAGAAGCTGGGCTGGTACGAGTCGAAGATCGTCGCCCGTTTCTACATCCTGTGCGTGCTCTGCGCGGTGCTGGCCCTGGCGAGCCTGAAGATGCGTTGAACGGGAACCGTGCACGGACATGAATCCTGAGACAACAACTGGGAAACCGAAGGCAATCCGGCGCGCGCGTTCCGGCGGATGCAGGGCGGCAGCCGCCCCGGGCCGCCGGGCCTGGGCATCGGGCGAGAACGCGTTTGGCGCGGCCATAAATGCCGTGTTCGGCGTTGCAGGTTTGCCCTCGCCGGTTTATTCATGTTTCGAGATGTTTCCGGACGGCCAACATCAGGGTGAGGTGTCTCGGCCCGGTTGCGAACACGCCGTGTGGTCAGCCACGCCCCGTGCTCGACGGGAGGCGGAGTCCGCCCTCGCTGTCCTGGGGCTGCGCGGCGGTCGGCCGCTGCGCGAGAGCCGTCCGGGGTCCGATCTTTTGCCTCGACGTTTTGTGAGGGAAAACGCCGGGGCGAAACCACAACCGAGTCAACTCCTCAACTCCAAATCCGCGCAGCCGTGCGCTCGCATCCTATGAACACGCCAAGTCCAATCAATCCCTTGAGTCCGCTGAGCCAGCAGGCCAGGGGCAAGTCCAATGTCCGCCTCGCGGTGATCTCGATCATCGCATTGCACGCGGTGTTTTTTGGCGGCCTTCTGCTTCAGGGCTGCAAACCGAAGACGGTCGACCAGAGCCTCGCGGGCCGCGACACGGTGGCCACGCCGGTTCCGCCCCCCGATGTCACTCCGTCCGTGCCGACCAACGTGGCGCTGTTTGGTCCGGAGACAACCCAGCCGGCCTTGACGGGCGATCCCTACGTTCAGCCGGGAGTGGCGTTGACGCCGAGCGTGCCAACCAACGAGACGTGGACGACGTCGACGCCAGTGCCGCCTGTGGAACCGGTGCAGCCGACCTTGCCCCCGAGCACCACCGAGTACGTGGTCAAGGCGCGGGACACCCTGGGCCAGATCGCCAAGACCCATGGCCTTTCGCTCGCGACGCTGTTGCAGGCCAACCCAGGCATCGACCCCCTCCGGTTGCAGGTCGGCGACAAGGTCCAGGTTCCGGCCGTCGCCGCACAGAGCGGCGCGGCGGCTCCGGCCGAGGAGCCGGACGCTCAGAAGACGACGACGCACGTTGTGAAAGGCGGAGAGAACCTGACGCGGATCGCCAAGACCTACGGCGTCACCCTCAAGGAACTCCGCGCTGCCAACAATTTGAAGACGGATCGGATTCTCGTTGGTCAGAAACTGAAAATCCCGGCCGCCGCGCCGGCCGGACAGGGGGGGACGGCTGAGACCGGACTTCCGCCGCGCTAGGGGCGCGAGCGTCCTGGCAGACAGCGCGGCGCCGGCCGTCCTCAAGCCGGTTCTGTGTTGTGCCGCCGGGATGCCGGGCAAGCCCGTGTGCGGTTGCGGCGTGGGCAAAGAATGAGATCGAGTCTGTGATGAGGCTTTCCGCGACGATTCTGGTGGCGTCCGCGCTGGCCCTGCTGTCGTTGGGGATGTTGACGCTCTTCAGCATCAGCCCGCCCAACGCCAGCCTGACGTACCTGTCGCGCCAAATTGTGGCGGCGGGGCTGGGGCTGGGCGGTGCGTTCATGTTGGCCCAAATCCATCACCGCCGGCTGCGCGCCTGGAGTTGGTTCCTGCTGCTCGTGGCGGTCGGATTGCTTGTCTTTGTCATGGTCGCCGGCATCGAGGTCAAAGCGGCGCGCCGTTGGTGCCGCCTGGGTCCGGTCCAGTTTCAGCCGTCGGAGTTTGCGAAGCTGGCGCTGCTGGTGGCCTTGGCGCACTACGGGGCCGTGAACGAACGGGTGATGCGCTCTTTCTGGTATGGCATTGTCGTGCCGGGCATGCTCATCGGCCTGGTCACGGGTTTGATCTTTGTCGAGCCGGATTGGGGGACGGCGATTCTGCTGGGGGGGACGTCGGTGGTGGTTCTGGTGGTTGCCGGAGCGCGCATGACGCACCTGGCGCTGCCTGTGCTGATCGGGATGGGGGCTCTCGGCGCCTTCCTGGCCACCAATTCCGTGCGAATTGACCGGGTGCACGCCTGGCTCAATCCCGACACCACGCGTCAGGGGGTGGGTTTTCAGGCGTGGCAGGCCAAACTCGCGCTGGGGCGGGGCGGACTGACCGGCGTGGGTCTGAACGAGAGCATGCAGAAAGACCCGCTTCCCGAGGAGCAGACCGATTTCATCTTCGCCATCATCGGAGAGGAGTTCGGATACGTCGGGTCGATGGTGGTGATTGTTCTCTTCCTGCTCTATTTCCTGAGCGGTGTCAGCATCGCCCGCCAGGCGAGCGACCCGTTTGGCCGGCTGTTGGCCACGGGGATCAGTTTCCTGGTCGGTCTGCAGGCATTCATCAACCTCGGCGTGGTGTCCTCGGTCCTGCCGAACAAGGGCCTGGCTCTTCCATTCATCAGCTTCGGCGGTTCGAATCTGGCCATCATGCTTCTTTGCACGGGCATTCTGGTGAGCGTCGCCCGGGCCAACGAGTGCCGGGTGGCGCCCGATCCGCGTTTGGAAGAACTCGGACAACCGCAAACGGCCTAGTTCAAGGACGCTGCACCCATGGCCTCACGACGCATCGAGACGAACCGCTGCCAGCCGCGGATCGCCATCGCGTGTGGCGGCACGGGCGGGCACCTCTTCCCGGGATTGGCGGTCGCCGACGCGCTGCGGTCGCGGGGTGCCGACGTTCTCCTGCTGACTTCGACGAAGGAGGTGGACCGCAACGCCCTGGGTGCGTCGGGTGGAAGCGAGGTGGCCTCACTTGAAGCGGTCGGCCTCGAGAAGGGAGGATGGGGGCGATTCCTGCGCGGATTCGCGCGATCGCTCGGACAAGCGCGGGCCTTGTTTCGCAGCCGTCCGCCTTCGGCTGTGCTGGCGATGGGCGGATTCACCAGTGCGGCGCCGATCCTGGTTGGGCGGCGCATGGGGGCGACGACGTATCTTCACGAGGCCAACGCCATTCCGGGCCGTGCCAACCGCTGGCTGGCTCATGTGGTCGATCGGGCCTTCGTGAACTACACCGAGGCCGCCGCGCGCCTGCGGCACCGGAATATTGTGGTCACCGGCATGCCGGTGCGGTCGGCTTTGCTCGGCGTCGATCCTGCCGCCTGTCGGCAAAGCCTCGGGTTGAGACCGGATGGTCCTGTTCTGTTGATTGTCGGGGGAAGCCAGGGGGCACGCGCGATCAACCAGGCGGTGGTTCGTCTGCTGCCCGCTTTGGCGCTGACCGAGCCCGAACTCCAGTTCGTCCACCTGACAGGCCCCCACGACATTGAAACCGTGCGGCAAGCCTACACCGCCCAGCAGCGACGTTGCGTGGTCGAGCCATTCCTGACCAAAATGGAGCTGGCGTTGGGGGCGGCGACTATGGCGATTTCGCGCGCGGGGGCGTCGGCCATTGCCGAGTTCGCCGCCCTGCGGCTGCCGGCCGTGCTGATTCCCTATCCGTCCGCCGCCGACAACCACCAGTTTCACAACGCCCGCGCCCTGGCCGTGTCCGGCGCGGCGCGTCTCCAACTCCAGCACGAGGCGACACCCGATCGGCTGCTCTGGCAGATTCGCGAGCTTGTGCGCAGCGACTCGACTCGCCAGGCGATGAGCGCGGCTTTGGCGCGATGGCATCGGCCCGACGCGGCGGAGCGGATTGCGGAGGCGATCTTTCTGGCTTTGCCCGACGTTCTGCAGGCGTCTGCGGCGGCCGCCGAGCGGTCGGGCGCGTCTGCGCCCGTGGTGGGATTGAGAACGGCGGACTCGAACCCCTCGCTATGAGCACACTCACGCCACACGCCGCAGCGTCAGGGATCGCCCCTGGCCCGCTGGCGGAGCTGCGGGCTGCGCACCGAGGGACGGGGCGGCTTGACGCGGCTTTCGCGTCGGAGCTTGCGCTCGCGATGTCTGGCGGGGCGGTCATTCGGCTCGACGAACCCCTCGCACGGCGCACGACGTTGCGGGTGGGTGGGGCGGCGGATTTGTATGTCGAGCCGGCTCAGGAGCGGGATTTGGCTGCGATTCTGGCGTTTTGCCGGGAGCGGGGAGTGGATTGGCTTGTGTTGGGGCGCGGATCGAACCTGGTGGTCCGGGATGGCGGGTATCGGGGCGTGGTGATTGGTCTTGCGCAGCCGGCCTTCAGCGCGATCGCGTGCGAGGGTTTGCGGGTGTGCGCCGGGGCGGGAGCTCTGTTGAAGGCGGTGGCGGCGGCGGCGCGGCGGGAGAACCTCGGCGAATTCGAGTTTCTCGAAGGCATTCCCGGGAGTCTGGGAGGGGCGTTGCGGATGAATGCCGGGGCCAATGGGAGGTGGCTTTTCGAAATCCTCGAGCGTGTGCGAATCATGGATCACCGCGGGAATGTGATCGAGATGGGATCGTCCGATCTCTCGGCCGGGTATCGCGACTGTCCGTTCTTTGCCGACCATATTGCGCTGTCGGCCGTCCTGCGTGGAGAGCCCTCGGACATCGAGTCGATTCAGAACCGGAGCGAGGGTTACAGGCGGCGGCGGTTGGAGACGCAGCCGCGGCAGCCAAGCGCCGGGTGTGTGTTCAAGAATCCGGCCTCGATTGCCGCTGGAAGACTGATCGAGGAGTTGGGATTCAAGGGCGAGTGTGTGGGGGGGGCGCAGGTCTCGCCCGTCCACGGCAATTTCATCGTGAATGCCGGGGGCGCGACCGCCCGGGACATTCTCGTGTTGATCGAGCGGATTCGCGAGCGCGCGCGGAGCGAGCGGGGGATTGCGCTTGAAACCGAGGTCAAGATTGTCGGAGAGGATTAGCCGAGAGCCGGCCTGAGGCCGGCAGACCTTATGCCATTGAAGATCACTGTGATGCTGGGAGGGCCATCGGCCGAGCGCGAGGTTTCGCTGCGGTCCGGGCGGGCCGTCGTCGACGCCTTGCGCGGGCTGGGCCACACCGTCGAGGAATTGGATCCGCGCGACGACGAGTGGCAGTTGCCGCAGAAGACGGATGTGGTGTTTCTTGTTCTGCACGGGACGTATGGCGAGGACGGCACGGTGCAAAGGCGGTTGGAGGCGTTGGGTGTCCCGTACACGGGGAGCGATGCCGAAGCCAGCCGACTGGCGTTTGACAAGGTCCTCACCAAGGAGCGTTGCGTGGGTGCCGGTGTGCCGACCCCGCGATACACGGTCCTGGACACGCCGGATGCGACATGGCCGCCTGGCTGGCAGCCGCCCGTTGTCTTGAAGCCGGTGTGCCAGGGTTCGAGCGTGGGGCTGCAGATCGTCGAGTCCTTGGACGGTCTGGGGCCGGCGCTGGCGGAGTCGTTCCGGTACGACCGCAGAGTTCTGATGGAAGAGCGCATCGTGGGGTGCGAGGTGACCGTTGGCATTCTGGACGGCGAGGTTTTGCCCATCATCGAGGTCTGCCCGAAGCAGGGTCCGCTCGATTACCGCAACAAGTACACGCAGGGGGCGACCGAGTGCTTTCTGCCGGCGCGGGTCGATCGGCCGACGAGCGAACGCATTGGGGCGGCGGCGCTCGGGGCGTTCCGGGCGATTGGGGGGCGGGATTACGCGCGGGTGGACGTGATGGTGCCCTCGTCGGGGCATCCGGTCGTTCTGGAAGTGAACACGCTGCCGGGGATGACGCAACTGAGTTTGTTGCCTCGGGCGGCGGCGGCTGTGGGCTACAGTTTTCCTGGCCTGTGCCAGAAGATGGTCGACCTGGCGCTCAGGCGCGCGCCTGCGGCGTGCCGGTCCACTCCTTGAAAGGCCTATGGGACTTTGGGGCAAACCAAAGAACCGCCGCGCCGGGCGCGGGTCGGTGCTTGATGTGAAGATGCGCGTTCGGCCTGTGCGACAGGCGCGTCGGCACCGGGTTGTGTTCGCGCTGTTCGTGGCGATGTTGGCGGTTGTGGCAGCCGGGTTGGGGCAGCGCGGTTGGCAGTGGGCGCGGCAGCGTCTCATGGACAGCGGCCTGTTCGCGCTGACGAGCCTGGAGATCGCCACGGACGGGATTTGGCTCAAGCCGGAGCAGATTCGCCAACTGGCCGGGATTCGGGAGGGCGACAATCTGCTGTTGATTGACATGACCCAGGTGCGTCGTGAGATCGAGTTGATTGCCCAGGTGGAATCGGTGTCGGTCGAGCGCGTTCTGCCTCATGTTCTCCGAATCCAGGTGAAGGAACGCGACCCGATCCTGCAGATTCAAGCCATACAGCCCGAAGGCGAGGCCGGCGTGGTGCCTGCGGTCTTCTATCTGGACCGCGCCGGGGTGATCATGCCGCCCTTGCCGACGCTGCCGTCGAGTCCCGCGGTGGTTCGGGCATTTGACGCCCTGCCCATTCTCCGGGGGTTGAACAACGCCGATTTGCGCCCCGGCGCGGCCCTCGAGACGCGTCCTGTGCAGGCCGTTCTCGAACTCCTCGCCGTGTTCGAGCCGTCGCCGCTTGCCCGGGAGGTTGGTTTGGCGGTGATTGACATTTCTTCGCCCGATGTTTTGCGGGTGACGACCGACGGGGGGGCGGAGATCACTCTGGCGTACGACCGGGTGGCGTCCGGCCTCGAGCGCTGGCGCCTGGTGCGCCAGGCGGGCCAGCGGTTGGACAAAGCGGTGGCTTTTCTGGATTTGGCCGTCACCAACAACTGTCCGGTGTTGTGGTTCGAGTCGAGCGCAGTGCCGCCGCTCAAGCCGCGCGCCGAAAAACTGCCGCGTTTGCGTCGCAAGCATGTTTAACGTTTCCACGCATCTCATTGTCGGGCTCGAGGTCGGAACCAGCAAGGTTTGCGCCGTCGTCGGCGACGTCAGCCCTGAAGGCGCCTTGAGCATTGTCGGTCTGGGGCAGGCCCGGTCCCGCGGGACGCGCAAAGGGGAGGTGGTCGACGCCACCGCGGTGGTCGAGGATGTGCGCTATGCGATCGCGGAAGCGGAGCAGATGGCCGATGTGGAAATCCGGAGTGTCTACCTCGGCGTGACGGGCAGCCACATCCGGAGTTTCAACAACCGGGGGCGCCACACGATCCCGTCGGTCGATCGCGACATTGGCGATGACGACGTGCGGGACGTGATCAAGAACGCCAAGGCCATCAACCTGCCGGCGGATCGTCACACGGTCCACGTGGTGCGCCAGCACTTCATTGTCGACAGCCAGGATGGCGTGCTGAACCCGGTCGGCATGGTGGGCGCTCAGATCGAGGTCGATGTCCACGTGATCCACGGCATCACCAACCGCCTCCAGAACCCGATCCGGGCCGTCAAGAGCCTTCAATTGGAGGTCGAGGATATTGTGTTCAACGGCATCGCCTCGTCGCTGGCCGTTTTGACGCCCCAGGACAAGGAGTTGGGCGCCCTGGTGATCGATCTCGGCGCGGGTGTCACCGAGTACGCGGTCTATGCCGACGGCATCATCAAGCACACCGGCGTCCTGGCGGTCGGGGGCGACCATGTGACCAACGATCTGGCGTATGGCCTCAAGATTTCAATGAGCCGCGCTGAGGCACTGAAAATCGAGCATGGCTCGGCGCTGGTCGACATGGGCGTGCGGGGGCGGACTGTTGAATTGCCCAACGACTTCGGCCTGCCCGAACGCTCGATCAACCTCGAGCACTTGCGACGGATCATGTCGGCCCGGCTCGAGGAGGTTTTCGAGATCATCGCGGCTGAGGTCGAGCGCGCGGGGCTGCTCGACAGCCTGCGCGCGGGTGTGTTTCTGTGCGGGGGCGGCTCGCGCACGCCGGATATTCAGAAGCTGGGCGAGCGCGTCTTTGGGTTGCCCGTTGTCATTGGGCGCACCAAGACGATCAGCGGCCTGGTGGCCACGCTTGATCAACCCGAGTTCGCGACGGGCATCGGCCTGGCGAAGTTCGGCTCGTTTCAGCACGGGCAGAACTCCGGTCGGCGGCCCTGGACGAGCCGGCTCAAGAGCGCTTTGACCCAGATGTGGACCGACTCCTGATCCCGAGGCGGCGCCCGGTTTTCGGCCAGCCGCCTCTTCAACCTCTTCGCAACACCCCATGACAATCGAAACTTCAGCCGCCGAACGACACCCGATGCCGAAGTCCACCCCGACCATCCAAGTGATCGGCGTGGGCGGCGCCGGCCTTCAGGCGCTCGATCACATGAGCCGCGCCGGACTGGACGGCCTGGCTTTTGCCGGAGTCCACACCGACGCGCGGCTCCTGGGGGCGAGTCCGCTCGCCCGGAAGATTCTCCTCGGGTCGGCGTTGACGCGCGGCCTGGGCGCGGGGGGCGACCCCGACGTGGCGCGGGCGGCGGCCGAGGCGGACACCCCGGCGCTCAACGAGCTTTGTGCGGGGATGGATTTGGTTGTGGTGGTGGCGGGGTTGGGCGGCGGCACCGGGTCGGGCGGGGCGCCGGTGGTGGCGCGCGTGGCTCGGGAACAGGGGGCGTTGGTGCTGGGGTTGGCGGTCCTGCCATTCGAGTTCGAGGGGCAGCGTCGGCAGCACCAGGCTCAACTGGCCCTGCGCCAGCTCAAGACGGCGGCGGACGCTGTGATCTGCCTGCCAAACCAGAAGGTGTCCAAACTGGTCGACGACAAGACGACACTGGTCGAGACCTTCCGCATTGCCAATGACCTGCTCTGCCAGGGGCTGGCCGGCGTGTGGCGCCTGATCACCCGCGAGGGCCTGATCAACGTGGATTTCGCGGACCTCTGCCGCGTGGTGCGGGGGCGCCAGGCGGAGAGTTGCTTCGCCACCGCCGAGTCCATGGGCGAAGCGCGCTCGCGCGAGGTGGTCGAGCGCCTGCTGTCGAGTCCTCTGCTCGACCAGGGGCGTCTGCTGGCCGATGCCGAGGCCGTCCTGGTCAGCCTGGCGGGCGGCGCCGATCTTGCATTGAAAGAGGTCAACGCGGTCATGGAACAGATCAATCGCGTGTGTGAGCACGCGCAGGTGATCGTGGGCGCCGCCATCGACCCCGCGTTGGGCGATCGCATCGGCGTCACCGTGATCGCGACCAAGCGGACCGCCCCCGCTCCCGATTCGGAGCGCGTGCTCGAGTCGTCCGGGGCAACAGCCGATCCCGAACCGCCCGCGGCCGAGTTTCCGATACCAGGGGAAGAGCGCTTCGATGCCGCGCGAGGCATGTCGGACGAACGTCCCGCCCCCCGGTACGTCCCGCCGCCGCCGCGTCTTACGCCCGAACAGGCCGAGCAGATTCTCGCCCGGCAGGACCGCGTCGGGGGGCGCCGCCGGCGCAAATCGGCCGGGATGCGCCAGGAGTTGCTGCCACTCGAAGTGGTGTCCAAGGGCCGGTTCGCCAAGAGCGAGCCGACCGTTTATCGCGGGGAAGACCTGGACACCCCGACGTACGTCCGCCGGGGCATGGCGCTCAACTAATCCTACCTCTTGCGCAGCAAATCCAACACGTTGCCCAGCGGATCGCGTGGGGCCGTTGCCGGCGCATTGGTTGTGGTGGTGTTTGTCCCGGCGGCGCTTGGGGCTTGAGCGCCGCCGCCCAGGAGTGTGTTGAGCGTTCCGAGGAGATTGGCGCCGCTTTGGCCCGCGGCGGGCGCGTTTGTTCCTGATGCGGCCTTGTCGCCGCCACCGATCAGGTTGCCGACCGCGCCCAGGATTCCGGCGGCCTGGTCGACCTTGGGCGAACCGGTCCGGTCGAGAATCCCCGCGCCGGCTTTGGCCGCCATCGCCACGAGGGCGGTCCGGCTGATGTCCGATTCCGGCGCGCCCACGGTGCCCTTCAGGGTGACGAAATCCGGCAGTTTGGCGAAGGGCGCGTTGGTGGGCGTGTCACCGGCCAAGCCGATTCTGTCCGCCAGTGATCGGCGGAGCGCGATCTGAACGGGGAGGCGCATCGTCGAGTTCGTGAGCGGGGCTTGAAGCGCGATGGTGCCGGCGGCGTTTGCGTGGAAAGCGCCACTCTGGACATACCCCTGTTGCACCTCCAGACGCCCGTTGCCGGCGGCGCCCTTGACGATGATCTGGTCGATTGGGGCCTGGGTCATCTCGTCCACAACGCCGCCGCCCTGGCGGGCCGTGCCGGTCAGTTGGCCCACGAGCGCTGCGACACCGCTCGAGGGATTGCGGACGAAGTCAGGAATGCCGACCACCACATTGACCAGCGCCTTGAGCATTGGATTGTCCACACTCGCGATGGCCAGGTTCAGATTGGTTGTGCTGAGTTCGAACTGGCCGGTGAGGCTCTTCGCCAGACTCGCTTCCGTGGTTCCAGCGCCCTGACACTGTCCGAAGCCCGCGCCGGTGCCGCTGAACTGGCCCTTCTGCTCCGGCAGGAAACTGTTCACCAGCGGCGCCACGGGAACGTTGGTTCCCTTGAACCCGACGTCGTATCTGTATCCCGGCACCCCCAGATCCACGATTGCCGTCGCACTGACCGGCCCGCCGTTGAGCGCCAAATCGAACGGTTTCACCTCGATCGCCTGCCCGTCCAGCCTCGCGCGCGCCACGAGGTTCGTGATCTCGACTTCGCGCAGGTAGAAACGCCCAACGTTGGCGTCCACGATGAAATTGCGCAGCGGGAGGGTCATTGCCTCCAAATCCTGGTCCGCGGCGCTCGAAGAGTCGGGCCGTCCGCCGGCGGACTCACCCGATGCGGAAGGCGCCGTCTCCTCGAAGAGCATCTCGTAGTAGCGGGTGGCGTCGAGCGCGTCGGCCATGATCGTGAGGTGGCCGGTGGCCGCGTTCGTTTGGGTGAAATCGACACGCCCCGTGGCCTGGATGCGATTGGCGGCGCGGGCCGTCGGCGTGAGGGTGAGTTGCATCTCGCGCAGCTCCGCCACGTTGGTGCGGACCACCGTATCGAGTGTGAGCCGCGCTTCGAGCGGCGTGGACGCCAGCGCGCTGCCCGGGATGTTGACCACGAGGTTGGTGATCTGCACGCCGCCCCGGATGCGCGAATCGCCGGCCGGATCGTAACCCCCGTCGAGTTGGCCGTTCACCGCCAACGACGCGAGCGTCTTGTCGCCGAGCGCCTCGGCCACAAACGGCCGCAGCGCGTTCTGATTCAGGCCCGTGAACTCGAGCGCGATCTGCCCGCTGCCGTTGGTGAGCCCGTAGCGCCCCGTGAGATTGAAGGTACCCGCGGGAGTGTCCGCTTGTCGAATGCTGCCGACGCACTTGCGGATTTCGGTGAGGTTGTTTTTCATGGACGCGTCGACATCGCTCGAGAGATCGAACCGGTCCAGGCGGTTGGACGCAAGGAGTCCGCTCAGGCCAACGATCTCGAGTTTCCCGATCAGGCTCCGATCAAGATTAGGCTGGCCGGTTTGAGCGGGCGCGAGGTTCTTCTGTGAGACCTTTCCGGTGAACGTCGCGTTGCCTGCGGTGAGCGACAGGTCCGTCCGGCCCAGCAATTCGGACAGCGCCGCCAGCGAAGCCGTCAACTCGGCCTGGAAGTTGGCGTCGGAGGTCGAGTTCAGGTAGCTGCCAGACCCTTTGAGCGCGGACACCGCCCGGCCCCGCTGCGACACGTCCAGTGCCAGCGCCGAGATGTCCACGCGGTCGAACTCGGCCAGTTGACCGCGCAAGCCGACCGTCAGATTCGCCTGATCAAGGCGGTTGCTGCCCAGCCGGCCGGTCAGTCCCACGAGTTTCGACTCCAGGTCAAAGCCCACCAGGCGCCCGGCCTTCTGAACGCCAATATCGAGCTGGCCGCTGACCATGCCGGACTCGACGGAATCGCCCACGAACGGTTTCCAGTCGGCCAGGTTCAGCTCCGTCACGTTCAACCTCAGCGCGGACTCGGCGGCTCCCTGGGCACCCTGGCTCCAGTCGAGGAGCATTTCCTTTGTCAGCTTGCCCGTCAGCAACGGGCGGCCCGACTGTGTGGCGTCGAGGGTGAACGCGCGGATCGTGGCGTTGGTTCGAGGCAGGTCCAGGGTCGCGTCGCAACCGAGCTTGAAGTCCACCGTCGGCGTCCTCAGCCCGGCCCGCTCGACGCTGAAGCTGTTTGCGGTGATCGAGCCGGTGGCGCTCACGAATTGGGCGTTGTCCTTCAACTCGATGTCGTAGTCCGCCGCCAGCTTCGTTCCGCCGAAGGAGATGCCGAAACGCCCTCCGACGAGGCTGAGCAGTTCGCTGCCGATGCCGGTGACCTTCGCTTTGAGCTTGCCCTCCTGCTCGAGCGGGTCGAACGGGCCGCTCACGCTCGCGGTTCCCAGGGCGGCGCCGCCCTTGGTGAAGGCGATGGCGAGTTGCTTGATTTCGCTCGAATTGAGGTCCGCCGACAATCGCCCCTGCAACTCGGACGCATCGGCGAACGCCCCGGTGGCTCGGGTGACAGCGAGGTCCGCACTCCCCGTGATCTGCCCGGGCATCAAGTCGGAGCCGACATCGATGCTAAATGCGCTCCTGAGCGTGCCTGCGACCTCGGCCTGGTTCGTGCCCGTGCGCTGCACAAGCTGAATGCGACCGTCGAGGTCGAGTTTGGCCGGGCTCCCATTCCGAATCCCCGAGGCCTTGGCATCGAGTCCGGCCAGTTCGACCGACGTCGCGCTCCCGTCCTTGCGGGCCTGGGTGAAATGAACGGTGGCATCGTCGATCGAGATCATCCTGACATCCACCTTCAGCGGAGAACCGGGAGTGGCGGACGCGGGCTCGGGCGTGCCGCTCCCGCCGGTGAACGCGTCCAGATTCGACGTTCCATCGGGACGCATTGCCACCCGCACGACCGGTTGGACGAGCGCGATCTCATCGACCTTGATCAGGCCGCGGAGAATCGAGACGAGGTTGTAGCGCGCCCGCAGTTCGGCGGCGGCCAGGACCGTCTCCTCGCCCCGGGGCTGGACTTTGAGGCCGCGCAGAATCACCTCCGAGAAAGGACGGATCGAGACGCCGTCCGCGGCGATGTCCGCGCCCAGGGCGGCGCCGGCCCTTGGCAGAACCACGCCT
>DAOOQY010000036.1:0-13098 GCA_035389025.1 Verrucomicrobiota bacterium | reverse complement strand
CGCCTTGAGGTTGTACGGCGGCTTGCGCGCTGCGAACCCAGTTCGTGCCGGCGCCCACGGTGTCCGGTCCGCCCGGCCGGACTTCCGGCAGCCCATGCGCGCACGTCCGCACCCGCACACCCACCGGGTATCGGCCCGGATCACGTGTTTGGAACCAGTCGATTGTCTCGCTGTCCGGCTCGAGCTGCTTCCGGATCAAGGTCGGCTGGGTGAACCCGGACGCCCCGTCCGGCAGGAACAGGTTGATCGTCGCGGCGCTCTGGCCTCCGCCACTCAACGTGATCTTCCAGGGCCCTCGCCGGCCCGGATTGCTGTCCTGCGACTCGGACTGCAGACGCAGCTCAGCCTCCATCTCCGCCTCGGATGGCGCCAGGGCATGGACCGCAAAACCGGGGAGTGCAACAACCTCAGGCGAGTCTTGGGTCACCACTTCAAACACCGCAGCCTGACCCGCCGGGATTCGGTAGTCCCAAACAACGCCCAATTGCGCGATGGACATGACAGGAACGCTGGCACGCGGCGGTTCTATCACTCGCACTGTGAAGAAACCGATGAACGCAGCCAGCAGCGGCACCAGCACTACCGTCAGCACTGGCCAGGTCAGCGCGCCGATCACCGCCAGCGCCTTGCCGCGCAGCGCGCCGCCGCTGCGCCCAATCCGGCGCCAGCTCACGATGCCCAGCACCGTCCCCGCAACGGCGAGGCCGACGCCGAGCAATCCCAATCCGCCTTGCAGCAACAGGGCGACCTTCCCAAAGCCGCCGGGCACGCTATCAGTCAGCCCGCGCGCCATCAGGATAACGAGCGGCAAACCGAGCACGGCTAACGCCAAACTCAACCCCACCAACACGACACTCCAAAGGGCCTGGGGACACATCCGCCCGACTGGCGCGCCGCTCCCGGCCATCGCCGGGACCGGCTCCGACCGCCGTGCCGCCTCTCCCAGTCCGAAACTGAGCCGCACATCGCGCCGGCACAACACGACCAGGCCCGCCGCGAAGGCGAGGACTTGCAGCGCCGCCAAACCCAGCGCCGGGCCGACGCCGATAGACGCCGTTAACGGACTGAGTTCCACCGGGGACCGCAACTGGGCGATGAGGACGAGGGCGGCGAAGATCTGGGCCGTGCCGAGCACCGCCAGGAACGCGTTGACGCACAAGGCCGCCGTCCGCCACCCGCGACTCCGTGTGAGCAACGCCACCCCGGTCACCGCCAGCAGCGCGTCCAGTTGCCAGTAGCGCACGCCTCCCTCGAACGCGATCAGGCTTGGCAGCAACGCCACCCCCGCGAGAGCGAGAAACAGTATCCCAACCCGTTGCTGCCACGACTTGGGGGCAGCGGGCGGACACGACTGCCGCTTCGTCTCGTTGTGCAGGAGCCCCCAGGCCAGCAAACCGCCGATAGCCAGGGCGAACACCGCGGGCCAGGCGAAATGAGCGGCGAACCCGAGCAAGGCCGAGATCAGCAAAATGACCTGGGAACCGACGGCCGCGGCCAAAGCCATGAGCACAGCCACAGCCATCGTGCCGAGGATGCGTTGGCTCGCCCAGAGTGACACTGTCTCCGACTCGTCCAGTTCCGCCGCGGCCACGCCCAGCGGCTCCAGCAGGCGGCGCCGATTGACCCAAGCCAGCCACACAACACAGCCGCCGGCCGCGATCGACAGCACGGTCCAGAGGGCTGGCCCGATTCCGGCGCGGAGCGCGCCGCCCAGCGTTCCGATTAGCAGGCCTGGCAACGGCAGCAGTCGCAACACCAGCAGGGCCAACAACACCGCCAATCCCATGAGCACAAGCGGCCGATGCTCGGGCCGAATGCGCAACGGCGAAACCGCGTCCCCGCCTGGGCCGGGGCTTGGGCAAACACCTGGGGCTTGGTCCCCCGATTGAATTGGGGGCTGCGGAGCTTTGGACGAAGCCCCAGCTCCAGCCAAGCCTGCGTCCGGCGTTCCCCCACCCGAGGTGATGCCCTCGATCTCGGTCTTCACCGCGTCGGCGCTTTGGAAGCGCTTCTCCCGCTCCTTCTCCAGGGTCCGGAACACGACGTCATCGACCCGCGTATCGACTGGCGTCTTGGCGGAAGGAGGGGCGAACCGGCCCAGTGGCAACTCGCCGGTCAGCATCTCGTAGAACACCACGCCGAGGGAGTAGATGTCGGCGCGATGGTCGACGTCCTGCGGATGTTCGAGCTGTTCCGGGGCCATGTATTGGGGCGTGCCCACCGCGGCGCCGGTGGCGGTCAGCGTGCCGCCGCTTGGGCGCTCGCCCATCAGTTTGGCAATCCCGAAGTCGGCGATCTTCAGTCGGCCCTTCGTGTCGAGCAGGATGTTCTCGGGCTTGATGTCGCGATGCAGGATGCCTTCGCCGTGGGCGTATTGCAGAGCCTCGCAAATCTTCGGCACAATCGCCAGCGCCTGGGCGGGCGTGAACCGCCCCGCCCGCATCGCCTGGCGCAGGTTGGCGCCGTCCACATATTCCATCAGCAGATAGAAAAAACCGCCCGCCTCGCCGAAATCGTACACGGTGACGATGTTGGGGTGATTGAGCCGGGCCAACACGCGGCCCTCGCGGGTGAAACGCTCCCGGAAGGCGGCGTCGGCAGCCAACCGCTGAGGCAGGAGCTTCAGCGCCACAAGGCGTTCAAGCTTGGGCTGGCGGGCTTTGTACACCACGCCCATCCCCCCCTGCCCGATGCATTCGAGTATGTCCAACTGCGGGAACGAGGACTTCACCACATCGATCGATGGCGGCCCATCGGAGTTCCGAACCGTTGGCGCCGACTCGGTCGCTTGCGCAACGCCGACCAGGAGACAGCGGGGACACAGCCCCTGCGGCGCCTCGGACGGCACTTCCGCCCCGCAACTGGGACAGTGAGAAGGTGGCATCGAGTTTGTCATACCGCCCTTTCCTGAGGAATCGACACCCCGAGGTTACACGGATTCGGCACGCCCGGCCATGAATCTTTCACCGTAAACGGCTTGTGATGCGCGTCATCTAACGAGGCGCGCCTCAGACCAAATCCAATCCTCTTCTCCACGAGGAGTTCCTGTGTTTCCTCGCCCCTCGCTCCCGCGCCTCGTTCCGCAGAATCCTTGACCCCCTTCAACGCAGCACAGAAACTTGACTTGTTTACAACAAGTCTCACCGGTCAAGGATTCTAGCCGAGCCCACCTGTCCGGTGGTGAGTTCTCAAGGTTTACAAAGTTGACAACCGTGCAAATCGAGGACAGGGTTTGATCGTTATGCCAGCAACACTCGAAAAGAAAGGCGGCAAGCTGAAACTGCCGTCGAACGAGCAGGCGGTGGTGGACGAGTTCACGAACGTCATCCGCAAGCACCAGGACCAGACGCCGGCTGCGTTGGCGCGGCTGGTTCGGCTGGCCTTCGAGTTCACGCTGGGTGCGGAGGAATCAAGGGATGACAAGCTCGCGCGGGCGCACATTCGCGGGCTGGGCGCGCGGCAACAACTGGCGGAGGCGGAAGGGGGGAGTTGGTCCTCGGATGACGTGGCGCGACTGCTGGAAATCTCGAAGACAGCGGTTCTGAAGCGGCTGGCCGCCGGTCGCCTGCTGGCGTGGCGGGAGGAGCGTCTTCAGGCCGCCCGCTTCCCGCGATGGCAGTTTGACGAGCACGGGCAGGTGCTGAACGGGCTGGAAGAGGTGCTGGGAATTCTGAACCAGGACCAGCGGCTCGACGCTTGGGCGAAGATCCTGTTCTTTCTGCACGAGAAGCCGAGTCTGGGAGGCCGACGGCCCCTGGACCTGCTGCGCGAAGGCAAGTTGAGGGAAGCAAGCCTCGTCGCCCAAGCGTATGCCGAGTAAATCGACGCCTCCTCGGCCGCTCTATGCACCGGGCGCCGATTTCAACCAGCGGACGATCCGAGTCACCCGTCAGCCCCAACGCGCCTGGTTCCGGGTGCATCGTTCGGATTCGCCTGCGATCCAGTTCGGAATCCGCGCGCACCATCGGTTTTCCCATCCGAACTGTCCGTTCCTGCTGCTCTACATCGGAGCGACTATCCCGGCGTGCCTCTGGGAGTACTTCGGCGATGATGTGTTTGGCGGTCAGCGCGTCATCTCTGCGCCCAAGTGGAACGGCTGCAGCCTGAGCCGAATCGCGGTCCCCCAACTGAAAGTCTGCGCAGTCAGCCAGGAGCCGACGCGGGACGCCATGGGGGTGGACAAGACCAGCCTCCTGGCGACAGACATCAGCGTTCCGCAGGCTTGGGGGCTGGCGGTGCAGCAACACCCGGCCGCCTTCGATGCCATCAAGTATTCGAGCCGTTTCATTGATCAACCCTGCCTGGCCCTCTTCGAGCGCGGAGGAATGGCTGCCCAACTCCAGGAGACACTGCTGGGATCGTTGAACAGTCTCGATGCGGCTGTGAATTGGCTCGACGAACGCAAGGCGGCGCTCGTGTAATCACTTGACCAGCGTTTGAGGTCGGTGCTTAAGGTGCAGAAGTGGGACCGGACAAGAAGGGGGTGGGGGAATGGTGTGTCCGGTTGACCAACCGCAAGGCGGGTCGGCGCCCAGGGAACTCGATCGGACGCGGTCCTTCTATCGCAGCAGGTTCTCGGGCCAGTCGGCGACGATGTAGATCATCGCCGCCAGCGAGGCGACGCAGCGGTTGAAGTCGTCGCGATCGAGCTTGTCCACCGTGTCGGCGCTGGTGTGGTGGTACCAGAAGTACCGCTCGCGCTCGGTCTGCAGTTCCATGGTCGGGACCCCTTCCGCGTCGAGGGGCGACGTGTCGGCGCCGCCGCCGCCCGGCAAAATCCGCGTTGCGCCGGTGGCGCCCAGGAGGCTCGTGACGCCCGTCACCACGTCGCGCAGGGGGCCGGCGCCGCTGAACGAGAAACCCTCCGGGCGAAAGACGCCGAAATCCGACTCGATGGCGAGCACATGGCGCGGGAGTTCGGCCAGGTGATTGGTGCGGTAGGCCCGCGCACCGCGGAGTCCGTTCTCCTCGTTGACCCAGAGCACGAGCCGCACCGTGCGGCGCGGGCGGAGTTCGAGCCTTGCCAGAAGCCGGACCGCCTCCCAGGCGGCGAGGCAACCGCCGGCATCGTCCATGGCGCCCGGGCTCAGATCCCAGGAATCGGTGTGGCCGCCGACAATCACGCACTGATCCGGCTTCTCGCGGCCCGTGAGTTCGGCCAGGACGTTGCGCGACATGACGTCGGGCCGCGTCTCCGCCGCCAGCTTCAGGCGCAGCCGAATCCGTTCTCCGCGGTCCTGCCACCGCTGCAACAGCAGCGCGTCCTCGACACTCAGGGCGGCGTGAGGGATCCGCGGGACACCGTCCTCGTACCGCATCATCCCCGTGTGCGGCGTCTGCATCGAGAACGGGGTCAAGGAGCGGATCAGGCTTCCGACAGCGCCGGCCTTGGCGGCCTGGATGGCGCCGCGCGAGCGGTAGGGCAAGCCGGAGCCATAGCCGGTGAACGGGTAATTGAACAAAACCAGCCGGCCGCGGGCTTCGGCGGCGCTGTTGGTGAGTTCGGTAAAGTCGCGCACGATGAGCAGGTCCGCCGTGATTCCCTCCGGCGGCGTGGCGACGCTTCCGCCCAGCGCAGTGAGGCGCAGCGGCTGGACCCGCGGCGAGAGCATCTCGAGCGACGCCGGGCCCCGCACCCAGCATGGCACGGGGACCTCCTCGGTCCAGACCCGGTCGAGACGGTCGTGCTTGAGTTGAGACACGATCCAATCGAGGGCGGCTTCGAGGTTCGTGCTGCCGCTCAGGCGCGGGCCGATGCTGTCACACAGGTACGCGAGGCGGTCGAACGCCAGGGGGCTGTTGGTGGCGGCCTCGATCAATCGGTTCGCCGCGGGGGCGTAGACGGACATGCTCGACGGGACCGGCAGGGAATCGGCCGCAAGACCCTGGAGCGCCGCCAGCATCATCCAGGCCACTGCAATCGAGGAAACAGGTGCCACGCCGCTATGTCGGCGCAGGCGGCGGCAGCAGTCAAAGAGATTCTCCCAAAGAGATTCACCGTTTTCTGCTTTTCACTGTCGTACGCGGACGCATCATGGAGGGCATGTTTCGGCCCGAGATTCGTTCGTTTCATTTTGTCGGCGTGTGCGGCACGGCCATGGCCTCGGCGGCGGCCGCGATGCAGGACCAGGGATACGTGGTGACCGGTTCAGACGAGAACGTTTATCCACCGATGTCGACGTTTCTGGCCGAGCGCGGGGTCGAGGTGATGAACGGCTACGCCGAGCGGAATCTGGCGCACAAGCCGGACCTGGTGGTGATCGGCAACGCGATCTCGCGAGGCAACCCGGAGGCCGAGGCGGTGCTCGACCACAGGATGCGGTACTGCTCGCTGCCGGAGCTGCTGCGCGAGTACTTCATCCGGGGCAAACGCTCGCTTGTGGTGGCGGGCACGCACGGCAAGACCACGACGACCGCGCTGCTGGCCTGGGTGTTCGAGCACAATGGACTCAACCCCAATTACCTCATTGGCGGCATCCCGAACAACTTCAGCCAGGGCGCCCGGTTCACCGACAGCGACTGGTTCATCATCGAAGGCGACGAGTACGACACGGCCTTCTTCGACAAGCGCAGCAAGTTCGTGCATTACCTCCCCGAGGTCGCGATCATCAACAACCTCGAGTTCGATCATGCCGACATCTTCCGCGATCTCGAATCGATCCAGACCAGTTTCTCGCATCTGATCCGGCTGGTGCCGCGCAACGGACTGGTCCTGGCCAACGGCGATGACACGAATCTCGAGCCGCTCCTCGAGTTCAAACATTGCCCGATCAAACGGTTCGGTTTCGGCGAGGAGAATCACTTGCGGGCCTTCAATCTGCGGCTCGGAGCGACCGCCACCGAGTTCGAAACCCCCAACCACAAGTACCACCTCAACCTGATCGGCGAACTCAATGTGCGCAACGCCCTCGGGGTCATCGCCTGCGCCCGGCACTGCGGCCTGACCAACGCGCAGATCCAGGCGGCCTTCAACACCTTCAAAGGGGTCAAGCGGCGCCTCGAAGTCCGCGGAGTCGCCGGCGGGATCGTGGTGATCGACGATTTCGGCCACCACCCCACGGCGATTCGCGAGACCCTCAAGGCCCTGCGCCTGAAGCACCCCACCGAAAGGCTCTGGGCCGTGTTCGAGCCGCGCACCAACACCACCCGCCGCAACGTGTTCCAGCGCGAACTGGCCGACGCCTTCCTGGGCGCCGACGCCGTTGTCATTGCGCAGGTGGCCCGCCTTGAACTGCTGGCGCCCCACGAACGCCTCGACCCCGAGCGCCTGATGGCCGATCTCCAGGCCGCGGGCAAGAAGGCTGCCTATCTGCCGGACGTCGACTCGATCGTCGAGCACCTGGCCGGCAGCGTTCAGGGAGGCGATGTGGTCTGCGTCTTCAGCAACGGCGGCTTTGGCGGGCTGCACCAGAAACTCCTCGATCGCCTCGCCCAGCGCCGCGCTTGAGACTCGCGCTAACGCCCTGACTTCGCCGCTGGCGGGCCGAGGGCGACACGGAACCCGACGAAGTGAATGCCGTTCGAGGGCGACATCATGAAGCGATTGGCCGAACGGGCGTATTGAACTTCCTGGTTCCACCCCCCGCCCCGGAACACCTTGAACTTGCTGCTTGCCGGCCCCGCCGGATTGGTTGCCGGCGTCTCCGGGTACGGCGCGAACCCGTCCAGACACCATTCCCAAACATTGCCATGCATGTCATGCAGTCCCCATGGATTGGCCTGTTTCAGCCCAACCGGGTGGCTTCTCGATTCGCTGTTCTCGAGAGTCCACGCATGGGCGTCCGCAGACTGGCCGTCATCTCCGAAACTGAACAGGTTCGTGCTGCCCGCCCGGCACGCATACTCCCACTCCGCCTCGGACGGAAGGCGATACAGATAGCCCGCCGGCAGCCGACCCGCCTGCCGCTCCCGCTCGCTCAACGCCGCGCAATACGCCTCGGCCTCGAACCAGTTCAGTTTCTCGACCGGACAATTCGAGTCGCCTTGGAAATGGCTCGGGTTCCTGCCCATCAGGGCTGAGTACTCGGCCTGAGTCACCTCGTGCTTCCCGAGCCAGTAGTCCCGCGTGATGGTGACCGGTTGCCGGATTCGGACAAACGAACCGGCCTTGATCGGCACCATGTTGGTCAGCGGAACCAACCCGGCGGTCGATGATTGTGCCGGTGTGTCGTTTGCCAAACCGCTCGAGGCCCCGCCGGGCTTCTCGCATCCGGTCGAACTCAACCAGACCGCAGCCAGCCCAAACGCCGTTACGCCTGCCGCCCAAAAACGGGATGAATGCATGCTCATGGTTCAAAATCGACGCGCACGTCTCGGTCCGCAGGCTTCAACGAGACGGTCTGTTCCTTGCCGTCCGCCCATCGAATCCACAGGCCCACCGGCTGCTCCCGCAGACCCAGCACCTGCGTCGAGGCGTCCTGCGACCAGTAACCTGATCCCGCCTGGATGCTGCGGCAAGGCCCCCTCCGATCGCCGGCGTAGATCACACGCAGCCGCGTGCCCACGCCATCCGGATTCCCGGGCGGCCCGCGCAGCGAGACACGCAGCCCGGGCCGTCCGCCCCGATTCGCCAGCAGGCAGACGGCGCCGTCGTTCTGTGCAACGGCCAGATCGGCACGCGCGTCCCGGTTGAAATCGCACACCGCCGCGCCTCTCTGCTCGCCCAGAATCCTGATGCCGCTCAGCGAGCCGTCGACCGCCTCGAAGCGCCCCTGTCCAGTCCCTCGCACCCACAATCCGCGGCCGCCGTCGTCGCGGGTCAGATCGGAACCCGACCCGAAGAAGTTCTGGCCCAGAAACAAATCCTCGAAGCCATCGCCGTCGAAGTCGCCGACGTTGACGGCAAAGACAGGCGCCGCCTGGGCTTCCAGGGGGAGGGTGACCGGTTCGAATCGAGCGCCGCGATTCAGAAAGACAGTCGACGCCAGATGCGCCGCCTCGAGACGCCGCGGCGTCTCGGCGCCCGGAGGGAGGATGTCCTCGATCGTCGCTTGCGCGAAGGCTTGATGCGTCGGGAAACGGTGGACCAGGTCCGGCAGACCCCGTGCCAGCCACGTCCGGTCGCGCACCGGCAGCCACCTGTCCCCGCTCCGCCACGCCTCGACCAACTCGATGAGACCGTCTTCGTTCCAATCGCCCCAGAGAACCTGGAACGTGGTGGGTTGATGCAGTTCGTAAATCGTGTTGCGCCCCCAGTTGCCGCACGCCAGATCAAGTCGGCCGTCGCCGTCAAAATCCCCCGCCGTCACACTCGTCCACCATCCCGTCATCCCGGCAAGCCCCCACAACTCCGTCGCGTCGACAAAACGTCCGCCCTCATTCCGGAAGACCCGAATGGAGCCCCATTCGAGAGCAAGCGCCAGGTCGCTGTCGTTGTCTCCATCCAGGTCCGCAAACGCGGCGCCGCTCACGAGACCGATCCGCTCGAACGGTTGGTCGAGCGCCCCGCCAGACACGAGTTTGCCACCGTCGTTCACCCAAAGCGCCGACGAGACCGGCTCGGGATAGCGCCCCGGTTCAAACCGACCGCCCACAAACAAGTCGAGGTCGCCGTCCCCGTCGATGTCGGCTGTGGCCATCGGTCCGAGGCTGGCATGGACGGACGGCCAGGACTGGACAGCGCCCAGGTTCGCAACCGCCGAGTCGAGGATGGCGCTCCGCGGCGCCGCCGCGGCTTCGTCGTGCGATGCGGCCACGAGCACATGGCGGTTGCCGACGCCGTCGGGCCAGCCGACCAGAGCCCCTTGGTTCGCCGGAGCCTCCGCGGTTGTCTCGATCTTGCGAAACCCGCGTCCCTCTTCATTGACAAGAACCGCCAGCCGGCTTCCGCGGTCCGCGGACACCAGCAAGTCCTCCCATCCGTCGCCATCGACGTCATACCAGCCCACGCCCGGCCCCAGCCGGCTCAGGCGTCGGGGGAGCAAAGGCTGTTGGCCCCAGTCGTCAAACGGGGCCTCGACATGGGCGTGGTTCAACATCCCGCTCACATCGGCGAAGAGAGAATCCTTTGTCACGGGGCCGGCAGGTCGTGTCGGGGCGCCGTTTGGCGGCTCATGAATCTCGTAGACGCGATTGGCGACGACATTGCTGACAACGCTGAACGTTCCATCGCGCCACTGCACTTCGAGCCGGAGCGATTCTCCGGGACCCGACACGGCCGCAAACACGCGCACCGCCTGATCGCCCGACATGTAGCGTCCGCCGCAAATCATCTCCTGGGATTGCGTCAGCGAGGGTCCGATCAGCCGAATGCGGGCTCCGACCCCCTGCGTATTGGGCGGTTCTCCCTTCAAACGCACCGCAATCCGCCCTTCGGACGCGTTGTTTCGGTACACGCTCGCCACCGCGTTCAGGTTGTTCACCACCACGTCCAGGTCGCCGTCATTGTCGAGATCGCCCAACGCGGCTCCGTTCGAGATGCCCTCACGGTCGAATCCCCACCCACTCGCCAGATCGAAGGTCCCATCGCCGCGATTGCGGAAAGCGAGAGAGCGCGTGGGCCATGCAGGGTGCAGCCGGCGAGCCCGCTTGCGCTCCTCGAACGTCATCCGGCGCATGCCCTGCAGCATCCGGTCGTGGCTGTCCTGGTCCATCACGTCCATCCCGAACCCGGTCGTGACCAGCAAGTCTTCGTAGCCGTCCAGGTCCACGTCGACGAACATCGGACACCAGGACCAGCCGGTCGCCGCCACCCCGGCCATCAGGGCGATCTCGGTGTAGGACCCGTCGGCGCGACCGAGGAAGAGCATGTTCCGATTGAAACGCGGCTGCTCCCCGCTCTGCTCGATTTCCTGCGGCTTCGCGCGATCCCGCGACAACTGCGTCATCCGCTTCGCATGGTCCCGGGCCAGCATGTCCAGCACGAAGATGTCGTCCTGCCCGTCGCGGTTCACATCCGCGAAGTCCAGCCCCATCGAGGATCGGCTGGTGTGGCGGAATTGCTCGCGGGGGAGTGCGCGGAAGGTTCCCCGGCCCGTGTTCATCCACACGCGGTCCGGCGAGGCGTTGTCGTTGCACACGTAGAAATCGGGCGCGCCGTCCTGATTGAGATCCCGGAACATGACCGAAAGCCCCCAGTCGCGCGTGGGCGGAATGGGCTTGCCCCCTTCGTCCAGAAACACGCCCGGATCGAACAGAATCGACACGAACCGGCCCTGGCCGTCGTTCCGGTAAAGCCCGTGATATTCGGGCAACTCGCGCACGCTCCCGTCAGGCAGCGCCTGGAACCGGTCTTTCCAATACGGCAGCGTCGTGGGCTGATCGTTGACTTTCGTCACCACCCATTGGCCTTCTCGCCTGGCCAGCGAGAACCGGGTTGTCGCGTCGGCCAGATGCATGACGTCGATGTAGTGCGTGCAGTACAAGTCCAAATCCCCGTCCCCGTCGATGTCCGCCAAAGCCAGCGACGTGGCCGACGCAGTGCGTGAGAGACCCGAATCGCGACGCTCCGTCAGCCGCCCCTTGCCGTCATTGAGAAAAAGACGCGTCCCTGCGCCGATCGAATTGACCAGCAAATCCAGACTGCCGTCGCCGTCCACATCGGCGAATGCCGCGCCGGTCGAGTTCTGGTCCGGGCACGCCGCATCGCCGATATCCGCTTCCCGGAACTGCCAGTTGCCCAGGTTGCGGTAGAGCCGGTTCGGCCCCTGCAACGCGCAGAAATAGAAATCGACCCACCCGTCGCCATCCACGTCGCCAATGGCCACACCCGCACCGTTGTGGGCGACGGCGTTCGTCAGATAGGCATCTCCTTCGAGCACGTTCGTGAAGGTCACACCCGTGCGGCGCGAATCGGTGAGGCTGAAACCGGGGCTCTTGCCCGGCTCGGGACGGACCTCCGCGCCGCGGACCGCAATATCGCCGGACCCCGTTGCGCGCGTGTCAGCGGCCTGGACACTGGCTTGCGCGAGAACCGCCAGTGCGACGCACAGCAGAACCGGACGACTCATGGCGTCGAGGAGACCAGCGGGCGCCTGGTTGTCAACGTCTGACCGTGGCCGCCGGGCGTGGTCACTTGATCCCCGCCAGGCGTTGGCGCCAGACTTTGTAAAGATGAACGGTGGCCTGGACGTCGCGCAGGCAGTATTCCGCGATCTCGCGGTGGCGTCCCTCGGCCATCAAACGTCCCACATCCAGCCCGGTGACGCCGTGGCTCTTCGGGGAATCGATTCCGAACGCCTTGCAGTAGAAATCGAGGTTGAATCGACGCGCCGCCCCCTCGCGTCCGCTCACCCCGTAAAAGCTGAGTTGCTCGGCCAGGTCGCAGTGCGGCTCGGTGGTGAATCGGTATCCCAGCCATTCCTTGCGGGTGATCGGCACGTTCAAAAGCGCCGAGCGCAGGTAAAGAAACGGCACGTCAAAGCCGCGCCCGTTGAATGTCACAATCTGATCGTAATGCCTGGCCACATCCCAAAACGCAGTCAGCATCTCGGACTCGTCAATGCAGGCGACAAACTCCACCGGCTCGGCGCCCCCCTCACCCTCGCCCGGGTCGTAGTCGTTCGCCGTGAACAGGACCTGGCCGCGGGCCGTGTCGGCGTTGAGCATGGCGATGCAGACCACCCGCGCCGTGAGAGGCCACAGACTGAATTGGCGCTGTATCTCGGCGCGACGCGCCTCGCGGGCGGCGGGATCGGCGAGGCGCTCCGCATCGCGGTGCAGAAACTCCCACTGCGCATCGTCAAACTCCTCGCGCGAACAGGCCGCCGTCTCGATATCGAAGACCAGAGTCGCCACAAAAAAAGAAGGCCAACTCCAAGCCGCGGCGGTCGCTTGATTGGGCCGCACTTGGGCGGCCTGGAGTTGGACCAACGTGGATGAGGTTACCTCTTCTTAGCCTTCTTGGCAGGCTTCTTGGCAGGTTTCTTGGCAGGTTTCTTGGCTGCGGCCACGTCGTCTCACCTCCTCTCCCAGGTTGAGGGTTCAACCACCATCGGGGCGCGAGAAATGATCATATGCGCTTCGTCAACGCTCGGCTGCTTGGGCGGATTATGAAGAGAGTCGCTTGACATTTCAACAACGATTTCACTCAACTCGAGTGCAAGTCACGGTTATTCTGTTTAAATTCCTGAAGGGTTGCAGTTGTTGAGGTTGGAAATA